>JAGGTC010000182.1 GCA_021163945.1 Deltaproteobacteria bacterium
TTGCCCATTATAGGCCGAGCTTAACCTGTTGTCTAAATTTTGGGGTCCATTATAATTAGAAGAGAAAAGTAGAGACTTCCATTTAGCTGAAATATCCCAAACAGCCTATTCTAAAAAATATCGCATTTGCCTTAAAGAAAGATGAAGGCATCCTTTCCATTGAAAAACCACGCTTTAGCTCCTTTATCCGATTCTCACTATATTCTCCTCTGGCATCATACCATTTGACTACCACATCTTTTGGCCAATCAAGACTGGTAGCAATCTGTCTCTGCTATACAACTGTCATTTTCATATGGTCTCCATTCATCTTCTTTTATAGTAGACAAAATGGCCTCTCTAACCGCTCTATCTATATGAGCACCAATGGCATATTTTATCCCCCTCCTTTTGCCTTTAAGAATTTGTCTTTCACAGTCTTTTATAAACTCCAGGTTTGTGGCTGAAGGGGTTGTATTGCCTTAATCCATAAAGGAACTCCCCAAATAACACTAAACCTGCTCTGGGGGTGATAGTTTCTAAGTCCTCTCTAAAATAAATGGCAAAATGGCTTGCTTTACTTTAGATCTTTTTGTTTTATCATTGTTTTTACCCCTTTTAGGTGAAAGGTATTTTTTTTCAAAATCGCTTTATTATAGCACACTTGCGGGGTTTTTTATAGGGGAAACGAGGATTTTGGGATTTGATTGGCCTTGCATTAATTAAAGAAAATGATTAAAAGAAAAGATTGTAAATGTATTGGAGGTAGGCTATGCCTATCTATGAGTTTGAGTGTGAAGATTGTGGGCACCGCTTTGAGACATTAGTATTTAGTAGCAATGAAAAGGTGAGTTGCCCAAAGTGTAAGGGCACTCATCTAAAGAGGCTTATCTCTGCCTGTGGATTTAATGTAGGGGGTAGCAGTGGCAGCACTATAAGTAAGAGCAGTTGTGGGGTCCACTCTGGATTTACTTGAGCAGGCTGATGGGCCTTGGATGGGCCTAAAAATTTCCCTCTCTGGTCATTTTAATGGAGAATCTTAGAATCCGTATAGGCACAAGGGGAAGTGCCCTCGCCTTAAAACAGACCTATTGGGTAAAAGAACAACTAAAAAAGATATATCCAGATGCAAAGATAGAGGTTATTTGCATTAAGACCAAAGGGGATAAGATAACAGATGCCCCCCTGGCAAAGATAGGGGGAAAGGGCCTTTTTGTCAAAGAGATAGAGGAGGCGCTATTATCGGAAAGGATAGACCTGGCCGTTCACAGTCTAAAGGATGTAACCACAGACTTACCAAGGGGGCTTTGCCTTGGTGCCATTACAGAGAGGGAAGACCCAAGGGATGTACTGATTAGTAAAGAAAACATACCATTTTCTAAATTGCCTGAGGATGCCATCCTTGGCACAAGCAGCCTGCGGAGAAAGGCACAAATCTTACACCTGAGGCCCAAATTTACCATTGTCCCTTTACGTGGTAATGTAGATACCAGAATTAAAAAAATGAGGGAGAAAAATTTAGATGCCATTATATTGGCAAGTGCAGGGATTAGAAGGATGGGCCTAGAGGAAAACATTACTGAATATCTACCCCTTGATGTCATCCTGCCTGCCATTGGTCAGGGGGCATTGGCAATAGAGATCAGGGAGGAAAGGAACTGGAAAGATATTGTTTCTCCTTTAAATCATCTCCCTACAGCCCTGGCTACTATGGCAGAAAGGGCATTTTTGAGGAGGTTACAGGGTGGTTGTCAAGTGCCTATTGCTGCCTATGCTGAGATTAAAGATAGTAGGCTTTCAATTGTAGGGATGGTGGCAGAGGTAGAGGGAAGGCGCCTACTTAGGCAAAAGATCTCTGGTCTGCCTGATGAGGCAGAGGCATTGGGTATAGCCTTAGCCGATTCACTCCTTAAAGCGGGTGCAAGGGAGATACTGGAAGAGGTATATGGAAGGTAAGGTCTATTTAGTAGGTGCAGGTCCTGGTGACCCTGGCCTTATTACCCTAAAGGCAAAAAGGGTCTTATCAGAGGCAGAGGTAGTAGTCTACGATTACCTTGCCCACAAAAGGATAATGGCATATGCCCCAAGTTTTGCTGAAAGGATCTATGTAGGTAAGCAGGCAGGCAGGCATACCCTCTCCCAAAAGGAGATCAATCAATTGCTTATTGAGAAGGCAAGGGAAGGCAAGGTAGTTGTCCGCCTTAAAGGGGGTGACCCATTCATATTTGGGAGGGGGGGAGAAGAGGCCGAGGCACTGGCAAAAGAAAATGTGCCATTTGAAATAGTGCCTGGGGTGAGTTCGGCCATTGCCGTACCTGCATATGCAGGGATCCCCTTGACCCATCGCTCTTATGCCTCTTCTGTGGCCTTTGTTACCGGGCATGAGGACCCTACCAAGGTTGATTCTGCTATAAATTGGGAAAAATTGGCTATGGGTGTAGATACATTGGTATTTTTAATGGGTGTAGGGAATCTACCATTTATTGTGCAAAAATTAATAGAAAATGGGCGCTCTCCAAAAACCCCTGTGGCCATTGTTAGATGGGGTACCCTACCAGAGCAGAGGACTATTGTAGGCAATTTAGAAGATATTGCAGAATTGGCAAAAAGAGAAAAGTTAAAGCCACCTGCCATTATTGTTGTAGGGGAGGTAGTAAATTTGAGGGATTTACTCAATTGGTGGGAGGAAAAGCCACTCTTTGGAAAAAAGATCCTTATTACCAGGACAAGGGAACAGGCAGCAGAGATGGCTATGGAACTTGAGGATTTGGGGGCCAGATGCTACATATTTCCAACCATTGAGGTTACTGACCCCTTAGACTTTTCGCCTCTGGATAGTGCCATCTCCAGTATATCTCTCTATGATTGGTTGATCTTTACAAGTGTAAATGGTGTCTATTCTTTCAAGAGACGCCTGAAAAAACTGGGTAGAGATGTGCGTATATTAGGGGATATAAAGATTGCTGTCATTGGGGAAAAGACATCTAAGGCCTTAGAAGATTGGGGTATTAGACCGGATCTTATGCCCAGTGAATTTAGGGCCGAGGCACTGGCAGAAGAGATTTTAAAATCTGATATAAGGGGCAAAAAGGTCCTCTTAGTAAGGGCAGAGAAGGCAAGGGAGGTGTTGCCTGAAAAACTAAAAGAAATGGGTGCCAGAGTGGATATAGTGCCTGCCTACAGGACCGTGATCCCTCAATATAAAAGGGGGGAGATTGAGGATATCCTAAAAGGGGGGATAGATGTAATCACATTTACTAGTTCATCTACGGTTATCCATTTGGCCAAAATCTTAGATGGTAACATTGGCCTGCTAAAGGATATAGCCATAGCCTGTATTGGCCCTATCACTGAAAGGACTGCTAGAGACCTGGGCCTTAAAGTAGACATCATGCCTGATACCTATACTACAAGTGCATTGGTAAAGGCCATTGTGAGCTATTTCACCTCATAGAAAGATCATCATCTATGGCTGCATAGAATTTAGATTCCATGATATTTCTTAACCTTTCTACCTTTTCCCTAAAGCTTAGTCTAAAACATCGAGGAATACTCTTGCTTTCTAGCTGCTTAAACTTGAGGTAGTTTATGTACCTACCATGGGCCATAAAGCGAAAGTCCAAATGTGGCCCTGTGCTTAGGCCCGTACTGCCTACATAGCCAATCACTTGCCCCTGTTTGACAAAGCTCCCTTTCTTTAGCCCCCTAGCAAAGCGAGAAAGATGGCCATAGGTGCTGGTGTAGATGTGGTTGTGTCTAATCTTTATAAATTTTCCAAATCCCCTTTTCCAGCCTATGAAAA
This sequence comes from Deltaproteobacteria bacterium, assembly GCA_021163945.1. Taxonomy (GTDB): domain Bacteria; phylum Desulfobacterota; class Desulfofervidia; order Desulfofervidales; family DG-60; genus JAGGTC01. The sequence goes on from JAGGTC010000182.1 coordinate 3,782, forward strand.
CCACCCTCCCATCGCCTACTGCCTCTACAGGCGTCCCTATGGGGGCGGCATAGTCAATACCTAGGTGTGGACGGACAATGCCCAAAATAGGGTGTAGGCGATGATAGGAAAAATATGAACTAATACGTTTATACCGCAAAGGGGCACGTAGAAATGCCTTGCGCAGAGACCTCCCATTTGCATCGTAATAGTCTTTGTGGCCTGTGGGGTCTTCAAAATAGTATGCCTCCAAGCGCCTGCCTTTGTTTACAAATTCTGCAGCCAAAATACGCCCATTTCTAATAAACTTCCCATTTGTATAGATCCTTTCATAGAGGATGCGATAGCTATCATTAGGACGAATGTCTGTAAAAAAATCAATATCCCAGGCAAATATGTCGGCCAGCTCTAGGGCAAGGGATGGGTCAATGCCATGCTCTAGGGCAGATTCATAGAGGCTTGTCCTTATTGTACCAGAGACACAGTCTAATCTGACATATGTCTTTTCTCTTTTTATCTTATGACTAATGCCATAAGGTGTATACCTAAAGATATAAATGACATCTGGTTTGTATTGATAGGTAATCTTTTGTAGCTTTTGATTGTAAAAACAGATCTTGAGGCAGGCACCAGGCCTTATCTTTTTTGTCCTGATGGTCTTATTAATGGCGGTAAGGTAGGAGGTGGCTACACTTGGCAAGATCTTATATCTTTTAATCAAGACATCATATAGGCTTTCGCCTGGTCTAAAGGTATGCTCTATACACCTTGTATTTTCAATCTTTTCTTTCTTCCATGCAAAATAGTCAAAGGCAGATAGACTATCATCCTCTTTGTGAGAATAATTAGTCAAAACCAAAAAGATGACTAAGACAACAGATAAAGAGAATATTATAATCTTATTCATGACTGAATAGTAAACTATAAGTCAAACAATTCAATTTTGTCAAGGTAATTTATGCGCCAAACTTTTTTAGTTTTAAGGCGTGGGCAAGCATTAGGCCCATGGCATCTACAGAAAAAAGGCGCCCCAGGCCGCCCTTGGCACATGCACGCTCTGAGAATCTCTCTTGCTCATCTGGGATAATGGTATTTGCATAGAGGAGGAATGGATTTGGGTGCCAACTGTGTGCCTTTAGGCGGCAGGGTGTGGAGTGGTCTCCAGTAATGACCAAGACATCAGGGAGAAGGGAGAGGATTTCTGGCAAGAATCTGTCAAACTCTTCTATTACGGCCACTTTCTTTTCAAAATTTCCGTCTTCTCCATAAGAATCTGTCTTTTTTATATGAAAATAAAAGAAATCATAGTCTTTATAATTTTCCTTTAGTGTCTTTATTTCATCTGCTATAGACATCCCATCCACATCCAAAATCTTCATACCTACCAATTTTGCAAGCCCCTTATACATTGGGTAAGTGGCAATGGCCGCTGGATTTAGCCTAAAGATGTCCTGCATAGGGGATATAGGGGGTAGTGTGGAAAATCCACGCAGGATTATAAAATTTGCCCTTTTTTCATCCTTTAGGATATCCTTTGCCAAATTGATAATCTTTTCAGCAACCCTGGCTGTCCTCTCTGATCTAGGGTCTGTGGCCTTGGGGAGGATAGGTGATTTTCCTACCATCTGGGGGTCTGTATCCAGTACCTCTGAGCCCAGTCCTTCCCCCCTTAAACGCAGGGCAAAGCGATATTCCATACCAGGGGTAAACAAGACCTCAACCCCATCTATCTCCTTTATCTCCTCTTTTAACCTTGAACACAATCTCTTATTCTCCTCTGTGGGGATGCGACCGGCCCTCCTATCCACTATTACCCCATCCCTTAAGGTGCAGAAGTTTCCCCTAATGGCTATATCACCCTCTTTAATCTCCACCCCCAGTCCAAGGTTTTCTAATATACCTCGTCCTATTTGGTACTTGAGTGGGTCATAGCCAAAGATGGCCAAGTGGGCTGGCCCACTGCCTGGGGTGATGCCTGGGAGTATAGGGTCTGTCTGGCCAAGGATAGATTTCTTTGCCAACTTGTCTAAATTTGGTGTATTTGCCCACTCAAGGGCAGTCTTACCCTCTCTAAATGGTATTCCACCTACACCATCTAAGACAATAAGGACAATCTTTGAAGGGGTTTTGATAGAGACCTCTTTAAATAGTTCTTCCCTTTCCATAGTAAATAAGTACAAAAAAATTATTTTATTTGCAAGACTTTTATCAAAGTAGGCCTTCTAGTTTAATGAATTTCCCCAAAGAGACAGGGGGATTAAGCCCCTTTGCAACCCATATAGTCTTTTCTTTTGGAAGGAAGATAACACTCTGAACTGTTGCCTCATTTGCTACAGGCTCAGTCCTTAATGCCTCAATTGCCTCACTTATCCCAAATGGTTCCCTTTTGCATAACTCCCTTAGTTTCCTATCCCTAAGGTGGCTGTGATTATAGGTAAAAGATTCATCTGGCATAGAGGAGCCTGGTGGTTTTGCTATAAATGGGGCCTGTAGTGAATCCATAGCCAGGGTTTGGTAGTGGTTTGTCACAGTAATCACACCCCCCTCACCCTCCCTCCTCTCCCAACCCCTGGCAGATATCTCAAGTACAAATGCCTCATCTGCTGAGGCCAAGAGGAGATTGTTTCCAATAGTCCTTTTTGCCTTTATTATGACCCCTTCAATCTCTTCTATAGATGAGGCATATTGGATGGCGTAACGGTAGAGGAGGCCTGTGGCGATCCCCTTTCTACTCTTATCAGAGGTATAGGAGGCATGGCTTGTTAAGATAAGGCCATTTGCATTTATACCGGTCACACAGCCTATATAGCCAGGCCAGGCCAAAGAGATAAAAGGGTAACCATCTTTTGGCCTATAGACAAAGACTGTATTTAAATGGGTCATCAAGTCTGTAAAGATGTCATAGTCCAAATTTCTACCACAGATAGTATGGCCACCTCTAACAACTGCAAATGAAGAACAAGAGAGTATATTTAGGAGGTCATCCAGCACATTTAAGAGCAGAATGAAGTGATAGGGTACACTTGCCCCCTTTGCTACTGAGAGCATCTCCTCCCTCAATTCATTTGGGATATAGCGATTCATTGTCCTAGAGAGGATCATTAAAAGCCAGTATAAGACCCTACCAAATAGTGGCCACTTTTTCCTTGAGAGATAGCCAATGAATTTGGAGCGAATCAGATGGATCTCCTCTTTGAGGGAGGCCCCATGCTGAAGCCCTATCTGTGAGGGGCTTCCCTCAAGTTCTAAGACAGTAAGCCCCTCTTCTCTTAAAAGAAACCTCATATTAGAAAAGTTTTATACTAAACAATATCTGTATTTACAAGGTAGAAAAATGCTCCCACCAAAGGAGATGATTAGGTATTTACACGTCATAATAGACCAAGAGACCTATCAATTGCTCGATGCTGATCTCCAGTAAGTTTAAAAAATAAAAGATTCTACCTGAAGGCTTATATCTACTGCCCTTACTGAGTGGGTAAGCTGACCAAGGCTAATAATATCTGGTTCAAGGCGGGCATAATCAAGCAAATTCTCCTCTGTAACGCCACCAGATACCTCTATAATCACCTTTTCCCTTAGCCCCTTTTCCCTCAATATCTTAAGTGTCTCCTCTACCTCTTGAGGACTAAAATTATCTAACATAATAATATCTGCACCCAAAAGGGTGGCTTCTACTGCCTGTTCTTTGTCCCTTACCTCAATCTCTATCTTTTTTGTAAAACTTGCCCTCTTTGCTAGATTAATTGCATTTTCCAGCCCACCTACCAATGCAATATGGTTGTCCTTGATCAAAATGGCATCCTCTAGGTGCATGCGATGTGTGTCACCACCGCCTATCTTTACTGCCTTTTTATCAAAGTACAGGAGCCCTGGGGCAACCTTTCTTGTAGCCGAGATCTTTGTCTTAACACCCAGTTTTTTTATCTTTTCTGATAAATTTCTGGTAAGTGTAGCAATGCCACACATCCTCATAAGTAGATTTAGGGCCGTCCTCTCTGACATAAGTATCAAACCTGCATCTCCATAAACAGTTAAAATGGTGTCCCCAAAATTTACCCACTCACCATCCTTAAAATTTCCCTTAGTCTCTAAATCTAGTATGGAAAAAAGCAACTTTACCTCTGAGATACCTGCTAGAAGGAGACCTCCCTTTTCCTTTGCAATAATTCTCCCTTTTGCCTTACTGCCCTTTGGGATGAGGATATCTGTAGTGATGTCCCCTAGGCCAATATCCTCCTTTAGAAAATTGATTAGTCTCTCCTTTAGAATGGCCTCTGGTAAATCCATTACCTAAAGATTTCAACCATCTTTTCTAAACTCTTTTGGGCAGCCTTTATGACCTCTTCAGGCAGGATCACTTTATAGCGCTCTTCTTTTAGGGATAGATAGACATCCTTTAATGTATTGGCCCTCATAGCGGTACAAATGGCCTCTTTGTATGCGGGGATAAATTCCTTATCAGGGTTTTCCTTTTTTAAACGGTGAATAAGGCCGATCTCTGTAGCTACAATAAATTTTTTCTCTTGAGATTCTCTCACGAATCTGCACATCTGGGATGTGCTTCCTACATAGTCTGCTATCTCAATAACGTCCATAGTGCACTCTGGGTGTACTATCAAAATTGCATCTTTGTGAATTTTCTTTAGCCCTTTCAAATCACCAACATTAAAAAGCACATGCACTGGGCAAAATCCTTGAGGGGGGACAGGAATGATTTGTTTTTTTGTCTTTTTTGCCACATAATCAGATAGGTGCCTATCTGGGCCAAAGAGTATCGTATCTTCTTTTAGTCTTAAAACTAGCTCTACTGCATTTGCAGAGGTGCAACAGACATCACACTCTGCCTTTGCCTCTCCCAGTGTATTTACATAAAGTACACTGGGGATGCCTGGATAACGCTGCTTCCAGAGTTTAAAGTAATCCAGTGGGAGCATCTGTGCCATAGGGCACCTTGCCCCCAAACTTGGCATAAGCACCTTCTTATTGGGGTTGAGGATTAATGCCGATTGTGCCATAAAGTCTACACCACAAAAGACAATGATTTTGGCGTCTGTCCTTTGGGCCTTACGGCAAAGTTCAATGCTATCCCCAATAAAATCAGCGATGTCTTGAATCTCTGGCCTTTGATAGTTGTGTGACAAAATTATGGCCCTTTTTTTCTCTTTTAATTCTAAAATCTCTTGCTGTAGTGCATTCATGTCCCAATTACCAATTCCCTTCCTATTTCTTCTAATGTCTTAATAGCTGAAAGTGCAGCTAAATAGCTTGTCTTTGGGTTCTCAGGAAATGGCAGATTTTCGGTCTTACAGACCAAGTTTCCAAATTTTCCCTCTGCCTTGATCTCATGGATATTTTCTGAGATATTTGGGTCTACTATAATCCTTACCCATGTCTTTTCCTTGCCAATGCCTGCTAGGCTTAAGGAGGCAGCTACATTTACATTTTGTGGAAAAAACCTTACTGCCTCCTCTGCCCTACCTTCATATATCAAGGTAGGCTCACTAATTTTTTCTAAATCTATATGTCTTTGTTCTATATATGGTGCCCCCTTTAGCCCCCTTGGTGGCTTTGTTGTGGTCAGGGTTACCTTACTTAGGCCAGCCAAGGATGCCGCCTTTATGGCATCCAAACCAGCAATGGCCCCTGAAGGTATGTAAATATGTCTTCTGTATTCTCTAGCTACATTTTCCAGTTCATTTAGTAACCCATCATCTAATAGGGCACCTACACTCATTATCATTAAATCCTTACCACTCTCCAAGACCTTAACACCATACATATGTACTGCCCTTTGAGAGGCCGCTTCAATTACCAAATCTATAGGATGATTCAGAAAATCTCTAAAATTTTGGGAAATTTTTGGAGGATAGGACATACCCTCACAGATTTTTTGTGCCTTCTCAGGCAATAGATCAAATACAGTTATCAGCGAGAACCTATCTGATAAATCCTTATCAATGGCCTCAGCAATTATTGTCCCAATGACCCCACAGCCAATTAAACCTACATTTAATTTTTTCATCCTTATAAAATAGGCAGTCTATACCTTAATGGGACATGTTGCAAGTCCTTGTTTACTAGACTGTGGCTACTCCAGTCCTTCTTCCTTTAAATAATCAACTGCTGCCTCTATCTGCTGGGCTGTAGACTTTGGGTGGATCTCAAAGATCTTTATGGATGCCCTCTTTAAATAAGGTATAATTTTACTAAAGTTCACCGTTCCTTGGCCTGGGGCCCGGTGGTCATCCAGGTCCTTTACATCATGGATGTGTGTGCCCAACAGGTGATTACCATAATCTTTAAGCCACCTTTCATGAGGGCAGATGCCAAGACGGGACAAGACCTCGGCATGGCCAACATCGTGCCAATAGCCAAGGGGGGCACCAGAAAATGTCTCTAGGACAAGCCTTACTTCCTCATAATTTGGAATTTCATGGAAATAATAACGATTTTCAATCCCAATTTTTACCCCCAGTCTTTCTGCCTTTGGGAGCAATTTGTCTAGACTTAAGAGGGCAGCGTCTAAGTATTTCTTTGCCCTTTCTTTACGTTCATTTAACTTTGTCTCAATAAATTCCCTCTCATTTTCAAGCTGGCCAGATAGATAAAGCTCCTTCCATTTAGAGAACTCATCTTCCATCTCTACCCTACCTAAATGGACGACTACGGCCTGTGCCTCTAAATCATTGGCAATCTCCATACTCCTAATAGTAGCCTTTACTGCCAATAGCCTCTCTTCCTTGTCTGGGTTAGAGAGTAAAAACATATCGGCTGAGGCCTTTGCCAAAGGGATGCTATCAGGCCTTGGGAAATAATTGTGGATGCTTAATACCCTCCAATCCCTTTTAAGGCTATTTTTTATATCCTTAAATGCAGTCTCTGATATTCTATAATCTAGTTCTAGGGCAGAAAATGGGAGAGGGGAAAGTGCCTCTAAGAGTTCCTTTCCATCTTCAATCAGCTTAGAGCACCATACTGTAGAGATTCCAATCATAGAAAAAAATATTTATAATCACTACTATATTTTGTCAAGTAGGAGGGAAAATGTGGAAGACGGTCTTTACTGTTTTTGGACTTATCTTTTTGGCCGAGTTAGGGGACAAGACCCAGCTAGCTACATTTGCCTATGCAGCCTCTAGTAGACAAAGATTTGCCGTTTTTATAGGGGCCTCTCTTGCATTGATGGCTACCTCCTTTATAGGTGCATACCTTGGTGGGGTGCTGGGTAGGTTTATCCCTTACCAATATGTTCATAAGGGGGCAGGGCTGCTTTTTATTGGCATTGGGATATTTATGATACTATAGATATTTTTTAATCAAGTCAAAATATCTATCAGTGGCCCCTTGATGGGCCTTAAGCAGGCCTAGTGCCCTATCCCCTATGGCCTTCGCCTTCTCTGGGAATTTTATCCAATCTTCCATAACCTCAATTAAATCATCTTTGTCACTAATGGATATAGCTGCCCCATTTTCTAACATCAATTCCTTTATCTCACTAAAGTTAAACATATGTGGTCCAAATGCTATAGGCCTTCCCCAAGCTGCGGCCTCAATAGGGTTGTGTCCGCCTACAGGGGCAAGGCTGCCCCCTATAAAGACAAAATCTGCTATTGAATAGATAGTAGCTAGCTCACCAATTGTATCCAGGACAATTACCTCACAAGGGCCAATTTTTTCCTCTTGACTCCTCCTTTTTACATTAAAATTCCACCTTCTGGCCAATTTTTCTACCTCAGAAAACCTCTCTGGGTGGCGGGGGGCAATGATTAAACAAATCTCAGGGTAGGTCTTTAATAAGTGTTTTAATACGTCAAAAATGGCCTCCTCCTCCCCCCTGTGTGTGCTACCAGCCACCCAAACCCTTTTCTTAAAAGGGATCCCCAATTGCCTACGCAGGGCCATTTTTTCTTCTTTTGAAAATTGAGGTATATGAAAATCAAACTTCATATTCCCTATAACCTTTAGCTTAGAGGGATCGGCACCCAAAAGCCTCAACCTCTTTGCGTCCTCTACCCTCTGTGTACCAATAAAATCAAATGAATTTATAACCTTTTTAAAAAATGGCCTAATTAGTTGGTAGCGTTGATATGACTTGTGCGATATGCGGGCATTGATAAGCAGACAGGGTATATTATTTTTTCTTATACAGTGCAAAAAGTTTGGCCAAATGTCTGTTTCTATCA
>JAGGTC010000159.1 GCA_021163945.1 Deltaproteobacteria bacterium
GGTAGCAAGGAAAATTCAAAAATTTTTAAGATAAGATTCTCCTATACCCTTGGACTTTCTGCAACGCCAGAAAGATTTGGTGACCTTGGTTTTGAAGAAAAGCTTGAACCAAATCTGGGAAAGATAATTTATTCTTACTCCTATAATGATGCCCTGAGAGATGGGATTATTCCACCGTACAAACTTATAAGGATGAAAGTAAACTTGCAAGATATGGAATATCGTCAATATGAGGAATACACTGACCAGATAAGTAAAGTAGGCAGACTTTTGTTTTCAAAATATCCAGAATTAGAGACGGTAAAACCTTCTGAATTTTTCAAAAAATTAGGCTTTTTATACGAAGAAACGCAGGATAATATAATTGCTAAATATACATCATTATTGAATGCTCGGAAAGGAATAATTCATATGTCAAAATCAAAGCTTGCTGCTTTGAAATGGCTTATATCCAATGAAAATTTGAACAATGAAAAAATATTAATCTTCCATGAAAGGATTGAGATAGCAGAAAAGATTTTTGAATATCTGAAGGGAAAAGGGTTCAAGGTGGGGATATACCATACGCATTTGCCTTTTGATAAAAGACTTGAAAATATATCTAATTATAGAAAGGGAAGTGTTAACATTCTTATTTCATGCCGAGCTCTCGATGAAGGCTTTGATGTCCCAGAGTCAAATACAGGTATTATAGTGGCTGGAACAAGTAGTGTGAGACAATGGATTCAGAGAATGGGCAGGATCTTGAGAAGAACCCCTGGTAAAGAATTTTCAAAGATTTATGTTATATTTGTGGATCTGGTTGAAAAGGATGTGTTTAAAGAAAAGGAACTAAAGGAATTTGAAAGAGAAGCCTTAAGCGTAGAATCTATTAATTTAACTTTTAGATAGTCCCGCCGATTTTGACACCTGGCAATTTCATATTGGTCATTTTAAAAGACTTTGCGGGGTGGGTAAGCAAATAGTCTCTTCTATGAGTTTGAAACAGCCAATAAAAAAGCTCCGGCGGCAGGACTCGAACCTGCAACCTATGGGTTAACAGCCCACCGCTCTACCTGTTGAGCTACGCCGGAACCATTTTTAATATAACACTTTGATTATAAAAATCAAGGGTACTAATTCATATCCCCCCAATTTGGGCCTGTTTTTATATCTACCACCAAGGGTACATCCAATTTAACTACATTTTCCATAATCTCCTTTACTAGGGCCTTTAGCCTCTCTACCTCATCTAATGGCACCTCAAATAGGAGCTCATCGTGGACCTGAATGATCATCTTTGACCTTAGGGGAGAGATTGCATCTGCAATCTTTATCATGGCCAGTTTAATGATCTCTGCCCCTGTGCCTTGAATGGGGGTATTGATGGCCAATCTCTCAGAGAGTTTCCTCAGTGTGGCATTGTTGCTGTTTATGTTGGGGACTTTGCGGATCCTTTTAAAAAGGGTCTCCACCTGCCTCCTCTCACGTGCCTGCCTTAGGGTATTTTCAATATAGGCCCTTACCCCCTTATATTGTTCAAAATATTGTTCAATATAGGACCTTGCCGTAGATATATCTATACCCAACTCCCTTGCCAATCCATAAGGGCTCATGCCATAAATAATCCCAAAATTTATGGTCTTGGCCTGCCGCCTCATCCCCTCACTGACCAATTCTATAGGGACCCCAAATATCTGTGAGGCCGTGCGTTTGTGGATGTCTTCACCCCTCCTGAAGGCCTCAATCAAATTTTCATCCTTTGAAAAGTGGGCAAGGAGCCTTAGTTCAATCTGTGAATAGTCTGCGGATAGATAGACACACCCAGGCCCTGGGATAAATGCCCTCCTTATGTCCTTTCCCTCATCCCCTCTAATAGGGATATTCTGTAGGTTTGGTTCACTGCTGCTAAGCCTCCCGGTAGAGGTTATGGCCTGATTGTAAATTGTGTGGATTCTACCTGTTTTTGGATTGATCAATTTGGGCAAGGCATCTATATAGGCACTCTTAAACTTGGATAGTGTGCGATACCTCAAAATCTCAGATGGAAGTGGATGAAAGGCTGAAAGCTCCTGCAATACCTCTGCATCTGTAGAGTAGCCTGTCTTTATCCTTTTTCTATAAGGTAATTTTAGCTTTTCAAACAAGATATGGCGCAACTGGGCAGGGGAGTTTATGTTAAACTGCTCACCCGCAATGGAGAAGATCTTCCTCTCTAAGGCCCTCAATCTTGATGAAAATTCCTTTGAAAGCCTGTTTAGATATGATGTATCTATCTTTACCCCCCACATCTCCATAGCTGAGAGTACATTTATAAGGGGCATCTCTATCTTATAGAATAAAAACTCCTGGCCCGATGCCTTGATCCTTTCTAAGAGGATGTCCTTTAAGCGGAATATGATCTCTGTATTTTCACAGGCATATTCCTTAACCACATCTATATTTAAATAGGAAGGAGGTAGCTTCTTTTTTCCTGCTATATCCTTATATCTCCTCTTTCTAATCCCCAAATACCTTTGGGCAAGCTCTGCCAGGCCATGGTCTGTCTTTTCAGGATTTATTACATAAGAGGCAATCATTGTATCAAATTTTATCCCCCTAAGTTTTACCCCATGCTGTGCCAAGACTATGTAGTCTTTTTTTATATTGTGTCCAATCTTACCAATGCCTTCATCCTCTAATATGGGGGCCAAGGCATCAAATACACTAGAGAGTGAGGGCTGGGCGGGTGCCCCTAAATAACTATGTAATATAGGGATATAGAAGGCCTGTCCTGCCCTGTAGCAGATGGAGATCCCTACTATCTTTGCCTCCATAGGGACCTCATTTGTAGTCACTATGCTTAGGGAAAAGGCACCAGCCTCCTTTAAGGAATGGGAGAGCCTATTTAATTCATCTTTGCTCAGAACCAAGCGATAGTCCAACTTACTTATGTCTTGAACAGGCAGAAGCTCTTTTAAAAGTCTGTAAAATTCCAATTCTTCAAATAAGTTGCGTAAAACTTCTACATTTTGGGGTCTCCTCCTAAACTCCTCCAGACCTGTAGAGATGGGTACATCCTTATCAAGCGCAATGAGTTTTAGATTTAAGGTTATCTGGTCTCTATTCTTTATAAGGCCATCCCTGATATGATTGGGCCTCACCCTGTCTATATTGTCAAAAATCCCTTCTAAGGAACCAAATTCCTTTATCAACCTAACGGCTGTCTTTTCCCCTATGCCTGGTACCCCAGGGATATTATCAATTTTGTCTCCCACAAGGGCCATTACCTCAGGCAACCTCTCTGGGGGAAGGCCATATCTCTTCTCAATCTCATCCTTTGTTATCCTGTGCCCTAGCATAGAGTCCCATATTATTGTCCTCTCTGAGACCAATTGGCGCAGGTCCTTATCCCCAGAGACTATTACAATCTCTATATCTTTATCCTTTAGCCTTTGACAGATGGTTGCAATAATATCATCTGCCTCATAACCCTCTTCCTCCAAAATAGGGATGCCCAAGGCACTTACAACCATTTTTATATACGGGATCTGCTTAATTAAATCCTCAGGCATGGATGGACGGGTCGCCTTATACATAGGGCTCTCTTTGTGCCTAAATGTGGGCCCCTTGGCATCAAGGGCAACTACCACAAAATCTGGCCTCTCCTCACGCATCATCTTAAGGAGCATATTTGTTACACCCAGGATGGCGTGGGTAGGAAGGCCCTTAGAGTTTGAAAGTGGTACCAGTGCATGATAGGCACGATAGATATAGGAGCTTCCATCTACAATAAATAGCCTCTTTGCCATTTCTTATAGACCTTTTATTTCCCTCCAGGGTCTTTCAAACCTTTCTAAGACCTCTTTTTCCTCAAGGGCTGAAGAGAATTGAGTTAGCCATGAGCGAATATAATCTACATCAAGTAAATCGCCTCTTCTCAAAATTATGCCTTTGATATCTGCACAGTCCTGTGGTCTTCCTGCAACAGCCTTATGAATTATCAAATCCTCGGCTGAACAAATATTCACTTTGCAGACCTTTAAATCACACATTACAGCCCTCTTTATCAGCTCTTCCTCATAGCCTGGAATGCCTAATGAGATATCTATCTCATATCCATCACTACTTTTAACAAGACAAACCCTGTGTTTTAACGCTATCTCAAGGGCATCTTGTATTCTTGGGGCAAATTTTGAGAATATCTTATTTATGACCCTCTCCTCCTCGCCGACATTTACCAAAATTGTAACATCAATATCCCTTGTAAATCTTGGTTCCCCCCAGTGTTGTACTGCAATGCCACCAATTATAACATATGGTATATGCTCATTCCTAAGGAAGTTTGCTATTTCACAAATTGCCTTAATTTGAAGATTCACGAGTTTGATCTATCTTTTTAAAAAATAAAATATTAAACCGATTCCTTCTTGCAATAAGAAATGAAACCCTCTCCTTATCCAATTTTTCAATGCTAGCCTTTTCCCTATTTTTATCCCATAGGGCACAAAGGGAAGAGTACTCTTTTAATGCCTCCTCTAAAGTAAGCCTTGATAACCTATGTCGTCTCTCTTTTAATAGAAGCTTATTAACTGATTGATATCCCTTTACAAAGGCCAAAACATGTTCTTTTTTTATTTTAAAATTACTCACTTTACCTCCAAGATGCTAAACCCGGTTTTAAAGTCAAAGGTCTATGCCAAGCCTTTTTAATGTCTCCCTTTTAGGGATGCCATTTTTGTCCCAACCACGTAATTCATAATATCTATCAAGGCACTCCTCTTTGTCCTCTTCGCTGATAAATGCCTTACACCCCTTGGCTGCCCCTGATGGAAGGCCTTCCTTCCTGGCTCTTGCTGAGAGGCCATCGTCTTTTCGAATTATCAACTCCATACAATTAAAGCAACGGATGAGGGTAAATACCCTATCTCCTATCTCTTGGACCCTTTCTTTGTCTATCTCAAGGCCAGTCACTGACCTAAAATAATCAAAACACATCTCTTCATTAACGGTAAATAGGGCAAAGGCACACATTATATAGTTATCTCTGGCAATATTTCTGTTTTGGGTCTCTATCAACTCCTCCACAATCCCTAGGGCCGGGCCTCTGGGCGGTCTACTGCCTGGAAGCGCATCCCGCAGGTGGCTGGCACCAATATTGGCAGTCATGTAGGCCAGGCCCTGACCCATCTTTCCCCTCGTGTTCCAGGCAGGCATCTCAAGGCCCTTTACGTTCATGGCAAAATAAGAAGAACCTTCCCAAATCTTTGCCAATCTCCTTGTGCCAAGGGCCAGTTTATCACCTATCCCCCTGCGGAGGGCAATCTCCTCAATTAGGTCTAGGACCCTAATCTCATCACCAAATTCAATCTTATCCTTTATTATCCCCCTTTTGTAACACTCCATGGCAAATGCAATTACATTCCCTGTAGAGATAGTATCTAGGCCATAGAGGTTGCACAACTCGTTGGCCTTGACCACTGCCTTATAGTTTTTTAGACCACAGTTTGCCCCTATCATGGCCAGCGTCTCATACTCTGGCCTGTCTTTTCCCTTTGAGACGATAATTCCCCCACAGGCAATTGGACATGGGCAGCATGGATCAGGACTTATCCTGTTCTCTTTATGAATAGTCTCACCATCCAGCCCCCTGTAGTGTTCCCACTCACCCATTTTAAAATTTAGTGTTGGTAAACGGTCCTCCCTATGGGCATACCCTATGGCCCAGGAGGTGCCATAGAGATAAAAGGGGTCCTTCTTTTTCCTCATCTCCTCTACAGCCTGGATGGCCTTTTTGTTTAGCTCCTTTATCTTTTCCTCATCACAGACTGGCACATCCATTGTCCCATTTACTGCTATTGCCTTAAGGTTTTTTGCACCAAATACCGCACCAGCCCCTCCCCTACCAGCCGCCCGACGCCTCTCGCTTATAAGGCATGAAAACAGCACCCTATTTTCACCAGCCACACCAATAGAGACCACCCTTGTCCCCTTGCCCTCAACTGCCTTTATGGCCCTTTCTGTCTCAGCGGTTGTCTTCCCCCATAGACCCCTTGCATCTTTTATCTCTGCCCTTTCATCTTTTATTGAGATATAAACAGGGCTCTCTGCCTTACCCTCAACAATCACCAAATCAAATCCACACCTTTTAAGGGAATGGCCGAACATGCCACCACAATAGGTATCCAAAAATATGCCTGTAAGGGGGGATTTGGTAACTGCGGCAAAACGCCCACTTGATAGGACCTTTGTGCCTTGAAATGGGCCTGTGGCCAGAATAATCCGGTTTTCAGGGGAGAGGGGATCAATGCCACTCTTAAGGCCCTTTATAAAGTAATAGGCAGAAATCCCCTTTGCCCCAAGGTATTTTGAAATAATATCATCTGGTATCTCCTCAACATCAATCTTTCCCTCTGTCAGGTTTATTCTAAGTAATCTTTTCCAGTAACCACCCATTGAATTTGAAAGGCTTTTCATAATATGGCAGATTTTTTGGGGATTGTCAAAATTATTTCAATTATCCTCAGCCACTAAGGAGTTTGTCCTATACCTCCACTGCCTCGTTGCGTCTTGCTTAGCCGTGATACTCTCTTCAATTTAATTCTGTGCACCTTTTGTAAGGCTATTTGGGCAATGCGGTCACCATCATGTATTATAAATGGTCTATTTGATGTATTGTGAAGTATAATCTTGACCTCACCCCTAAAATCGGCATCTATTGTCCCTGGGGAATTTAAGACAGTTATACCATAATCCAGGGCCAATCCAGACCTTGGTCTGACTACTATCTCATAGCCACTTGGTACCTCAAAAAAGATCCCTGTAGGGATGGCCTTAGTCTCACCAGGGTTAATGGTAAGACTGGCATTTGGGCTGCCTAGGAATGCCCTTATGTCCATGCAGGAGGCATCTTCTGTAGCATATTCAGGAATTCTAACACCATCTCGTGTCTTTATTTTGACTACTATGCCCTCCTCTTCAGACATATTTGGTATATAAACCCTCATCGTTGATGTGGCAACTGCCTTAAATCCCTTGACAATTTAGTTAACTAAATTAAAAAATAGGTTAACAATGAGAAAGGGGATACTAAGGGCACTTTATCAAGCTAAAGGTTATATCTCTGGTGAGTTAATTAGTAAAAGGCTTGGCATCTCAAGGGTCGCTGTCTGGAAGCATATTCAGACCCTAAAGAGGGAGGGTTATATAATAGATGCCTCGCCAAAGGGGTATAAGTTGATCTCCTCTCCAGACCTGTTACTCCCAGATGAATTTATTGGTTTGAGGCAAAAGGTCTATTATCTTAAAGAGGTATCCTCTACCATGGATGTGGCAAAAAAACTGGCAAAAAGGGGTGAAGAGGCAATTGTAATTGCAGAGACCCAGACCAGTGGAAGGGGACGTTTGGGGAGGAGATGGCACTCACAAAAAGGGGGCATCTACTTTACCATCATCCTAAGACCAAGGATAGGCCCAGCACATGCACAGATAATAAATCTTATGGCAGCTGTCTCAGTGGCAAGGGCAATAAGGTCCCTTTTTAATTTAGAGGCAAAGCTAAAGTGGCCAAATGATGTCCTGATCAGGGGGAAGAAAGTATGTGGCATATTGGCAGAGATGGAGGCAGAGATGGATGTTATAAAATTTGTAAACTTGGGTATAGGCATAAATGCAAACAATCCTATCTCCCTCTATGAAGAGGGTGCTACTTCAATAAAAGAGGAATTGGGGAGAGACATATCTAGAAAAGAACTGCTGATGTGTGTTCTAAATGAGATAGAAAAGAGAAAATCCCTTTTGGGAGAGGAGATAATAAGTGAGTGGAAGGCCCTCTCTTCAACCATAAATAAAAAGGTAAGGATAATAATGCAGGATGAGGTAGTAGAGGGTGAGGCCATAGATATAGATACCGATGGGGCGCTTATATTGAGGACAGATAAGGGTATAAGAAGGATTATCGCTGGGGATTGCATCCATCTTAAATAAGAGAAATCTATGCATAGTTGGGTAAAAAAGGGATTTATTTTGCCTATTGTGTTAACCTTTTTACAAATGTGGTTAACGTATTCTTTTGCCAAAGAGATAAAGATCCCACCCATAACGGTAACAGCTACCAGGATACCCACTACATTTCCAGAGCTTACAAGGAGTGTAACCATAATTGAAAAAGATGAGATTGAGAATGCCCCTGTCCATTCCATACCAGAGATTCTGGAATATGCCCTAGGGATTGATATTATCCCCCGTGGCCCAAAGGGTACCCAGGCAGATGTGAGCATAAGGGGCTCTACATTTGAACAGGTAGCAATACTTATTGATGGGGTAAGGGTCAATGATATCCAAACTGGTCATCACAATCTAGATATACCTTTAAGCCTAAATGATATTGAGAGGATTGAGGTATTGAGGGGGCAGGGCTCCTCTCTCTATGGGCCAAATGCCTTTGGTGGTGTGATAAACATAATTACAAAGAGGCCAGAGAGAAGGCACATAGGCCTAGAAATTACCTACGGTGAACATGCTACCATCAATCGCTTAATATCACTATCCTTTAAAAAAGGGGATTTTGGCACATCCCTCTCCCTAGAGAAAAACGCACACCATGGCTACAGAAAAGGGCCTGATTACTCTGATATCTTAAATGTATTTTCCAAATTTTCACTTAATCTACCCTTTGGTGACCAAGGGATTTTATTTGGCTTTCAAGAAAAGGACTTTGGGGCAGATGGCTTCTATGGGCCATTTAACTCTACTGAATATACCAAGTGTTACTTTTTGGGCCTAAATCCCAAGATAAACACCAAAAATTTGGTGATAGAGCCAAAAATCTATTTTAAGAGGCATTATGATAGGTTTACCCTCTATGAGGACAGGCCCTCATTTTACATAAACTATCATAAAAAATGGTTTTATGGAGGGGAGTTTACAATAAGCACACCTTTTGGAGGTGGTGATGTGGCCTTTGGTGGGGAGTGGAGGGAGGAGAGGATAGAGAGCACAGGGGTAAGAGAGGGGAGATTGGAGGAGGCCTTAGGGAGGCACATAGACCATAGACAGGCCCTCTATACAGAATATAATGAGGCCTTGCTTGGGGGAAGGCTCTTTTTAAACTGTGGGTTAAGGGGCGACCACCACTCAGAATATGGCTGGTACATTTGCCCCCAGGCCTCTTTGGGTTATAGACTAACACCCAGATATAAACTTCGCACCTCTATAGGCAGGTCCTTCAGGGCCCCTACCTATACTGAGCTTTATTATCATGATCCAAAAAATTGGGGAGACCCCAATCTAAAGCCAGAGACTGCTTGGTCATACGAATTGGGGCTGGACTACTCTGGAAAGATATTTTCCTCTATTACAATCTTTAGGAGGGAAGGGAGAAATACTATAAGCTGGATAGAGGAGGGTGGGGTATACCATTGCAAAAATATTGGAGAGGTGAATATGACTGGGGTGGAGCTTGACATAAAGAAAAGGGTAAAATCTTTATCCCTATCACTAAATTATACCTATATGGACTCGGATATAAGGGGGATAGAGAGGGCAAAAGAAAAATATTTACATCTAAAACACAAGCTCTGTGTGGGATTAAACCTTCCTCTACCCCTGGGCATGTCCTTTTCAGTAAAGGGGAGATATGAAGATAGGCTTTATCAAGAGGCCTATTTTGTAATAGATACAAGGATTTCTAAAAAAATAAAGGGCCTTCAGCTCTTTATAGAGGCTACTAATCTCTTTAATACTTCCTATGAGGAAATAAGGGGGATCCCTATGCCAGGGAGGTGGATTCAGGGAGGGATGAGGTTGTTTTAAGGCCCTCTCTTTGCCACTTAAATAGGGGCAATTTCCCCAATTTCCTCTCAATCTCCTTGATCAGTCGAGATAGGGTACTTGGGACAAGGGCAGAGATGGAGATGGCCTCATACCTTTTGCACTGAAATGATACAAATTCTTTATCTACCAGATCCTCTTTATTAAATACCCTGATTATAGGTATGTGTGTAAGTTCAAGCCTCTCTAAGATCTTTTCTACAGCCTTTATCTGCTCAGGAAATTCAGGGTCGCTTATGTCTATTAAGAGGATTAAAAGATTGGCCTCCCTAAGCTCCTCTAGGGTGGCAGAAAATGCCTCCATAAGATCATTTGGTAGATCCCTGATAAACCCTACTGTATCTGTAATAATGGCCTCACGATTCTCTGGAAAGCGGAGTATCCTACTTGTAGGGTCTAGTGTTGCAAATAATTTGTCTTCTACCAAGACAGAACTCTTTGTAAGGGCATTTAATAGGGTAGATTTGCCAGCATTTGTATAACCAATGATGGAGATGATGGGTATGTTTGCCTTGTGCCTTCTTAGACGCCTATAGGCACGCTCTTTGCGGATCTCCTTAATCTCCTTTTGTAGACGGTTGATGCGTTCTTTGATCCTCCTTCTATCTATCTCCAATTTTGTCTCCCCAGGCCCCCTTCCTCCAATACCACCTGCAAGCCTAGACATAGAGGCATCTTGAAGGACTAGCCTTGGCAAAATATATTTCAACTGGGCCATCTCTACCTGTATCTTCCCCTCGCGGCTCCTTGCCCTTTGGGCAAAGATATCCAAGATGAGCTGTGTTCTGTCAATTACCCTTAGGTCTGTAAACTTAGAAAGTGCCTTTACCTGTGAGGGATTTAGCTCCCTATCAAAGATCAGTAGATCTACACCTAGTTGCAGTGCCCGAATTGCTAGTTCACTTACCTTCCCCTTCCCAATAAAGAATTTTGGGTCTATCCTCTTACGCCTCTGGATAATCTTATCCACTACCTGAACACCTGCCGAATATGCAAGTTTTTCTAGCTCTTCTAAGGACCTTTTGGCAGATTCCTTCTCCCCTGTGGTTACACTTACCAAGATTGCCCTTTCCTTTGCACTGCTAAGGGGGTGTACCCTTTGTGCCCTGGAAAACTCCTCCTCTAGGGCATTGATCAATGCCTCAAAATCAATGTCTAATGTCCCAAATCTAATGGGTTCACTGACATACCAACCCTTTCCATCCTGATTGGTAGGTAGGAGGTAGGCCAAGTGATAGAATTGAGGGACCCCTGTATCTCTGTTTAGTGTAATGGCACCCATCAGATCCAGTCTTAATAGGGCCAAATCTGTAAGGTCATCCTCTGTTAATGGCTCCTGAGAGAGGTGGGTATGTAGGCACCTAAGTCCACTTAATCTGGTAAGACTTGAGCGGTAGCGACTCAATTCAGGGATGAGGATGCCCTTTTGGTTGCCCACAATCACAAACTCAACATCACCCTTACGATTGACCAGAATCCCTACCTGCCGCCTGATTTCAGAGGAGATTTGGCAGATATATCGGGTAAGCTCCGAGGTAATGACCTCCTTTGGGGGGATGCGGCGACGATAAATCCTCTCTAACCTTTTTATCTGGCTGGCCTTAAGCCCGGAGAGGTTGCCAAAGACCTTTGGAATAGACTTACCTCCCTTAGAAATTAATTAAATCTATCACACTTTATCAATTTATACAAGACTAATTTATTTAGATAAAAATATGTCTTTTACAACCCATTTTTCTACACGTGGGCAGCTGCCAAAGACATAGCCTGAACCAGATAGCTCCTTTTCTTCACCAAACTCCAGATAGCCCGATAGGGTGACTGTCCCTAATTCAAAACCCTCACCATCCAAGGCCTGTAAAATAATAGTAACCTTGCCATCCCTCTCCAAATTCTGGACACGGGCCTTGACCGCAAAAATCCGATTTCCAGTCCAGTCTGTTACCATTGGCTTTGCCTCAATAAATGAGATCAACACATCGGGCCTTTTAGCCCTTACATTTAGAGGCAATAACAAAACAATTAAAAAAATAAATAGATAATTTATCCTCATCGTCCTTTTTACAGTTTAATTGTAGGCCTTAGCTGATATGAAAAATAGAGCTTAAGCC
>JAGGTC010000155.1 GCA_021163945.1 Deltaproteobacteria bacterium
GGGCTTTCCATCCCTTCTTAGGACAATGCCTACTACTACCTGGTTTAGGTCAGGCCTTTTATCCCTTGAGTGTCCTTTTTTCATCAGTGAGTTTTCCTCTCCATAGAACTTAATAGAGGTAGTATCAAAGAAGAATAGGTCTACACCTTGATTAAATAGATTAAGGTCTTCTCTATATAGGGAATTTTCTATATTCTCTGCATTCTCTTTTAAAAAATCAAGACTTCTATAGAGGTGGTCAAGCCTTGGAGTTTAAAATAGTAATCTTATCATTGATGCCAGAAATGCCATTAATAGTCCAAATAAAGGAAAGGTTATTAAGGCTTAGATAAAAAAGATAAAATCAAACCACTGAGGCCATTAAGGAGGATGAACTATGCACTAAGCTTAAAGCAGAGTTCTGCGTGACCTGCGGGACAAATATACCTCCGTCGAACTTCAACATAAGGTGCTCGAGTGGTGGGGGATTGATGTATCTGCTTGACACCAACATCTTTCTGGAACTTCTCCTCGATCAAGAAAAGGCGGACGATGTTGAGAGGCTTTTGCGAAGGAGTTGGCTGAAAAAAATTAAGATACTTTTTCCTCAAATAGGGAAAGGCGTCTTATGGCCTTTATCTTCTCTGTATATCCAAGCCTGGCAGAATTTACTGCCTCTTTTAGTATCTCTATAGACTTATCATAAAGGCGAAGATTTACAGGATATGGGTGTCCATCCTTACCACCATGGGCAAAGCCAAACCTAGCGGGGTCCCTAAAACTTGGCCTCTCACCATATATAAGCTCAGAGATAAGGGAAAGTGCCCTTAAGGTCTTTGGGCCAATCCCTTTAACACCTAATAATTCCTCAAAGTCACTTGGTTGTGCCTCATATGCCTTTATAAATGTCTTATAGAGCCGCTTTGGATTTATATCCCTAGCCTCAATACAGTGGTGCCTTGGCAGATAAAGCCTCTCAATGTCCTGCCAGTGCTTAAGCAACCTATCTGGGTGCTCCCTTGCCAAAGATGCACTAATCCTCCTTGTATGCTCACTCTCCTTTGCCACCAGGTTTAATACTATCTTTTCTTTCCTCATGGCACAGATGGCTGCATGAGGTTCACATACAAAGCTTTTTATCCCCTCTGATAGCCAGTGGTAACGACGGGCATATTTATCCTTTTGGCTCATCCCCTGTTGTATCACACACCATGTCCCATCACCTGTAAAAAATATTGTGTGATGATAGAGGTTGTATCCATCCTGTAAGGCAGAATTGTCCACCTTTGCAGAGAGGCGGCTGGCATGGATTAAGGAGGAGGCAGAAAGCCCTGTCTTTTCACAGATAAGACAGATCTCATTTGGTGTCTTTATAGCTATCTTCCCCTTTCCCCCAGCGACAAAGAGCCCTATCTCATCAGAGATCTCCTTAATGCCCTCCTTTATAGCCCCACAGACAGTAGTAGTGAGGCCACTGCTGTGCCAATCAAATCCCAATACACAGCCAAATGCCTGAAACCAAAATGGGTCTGAAAGGCGCCTTAGGACCTCCCTTACCCCAAACTCCAGTACAAATACCTTGAGGATCTCCCTTGAAAGGTGGGTCATCCTCTGAAACAGCCAGGCAGGTGCCTTGCCACCATGGAGTGGAAGTTCTGCAATCCCTGTCCTTCTCACTTTAGGAATGCCTCAAGCACTGCCTTGTGCAGGTGCAATTTATTTTCTGCCTGTTCAAACACAACAGAGTGTGGCCCCTCAATTACCCCATCTGTGATCTCCTCCCCCCTATGGGCAGGAAGGCAGTGCATAACAATCACATCATCCCTTGCATAGCTAAGGAGTTCTTCATTTAATTGATAAGAAGAAAAGGCCTGTCTCTTTTTTGAGGCCTCTTTTTCTTGTCCCATACTTACCCAAACATCTGTATTTACTACATGGGCATCCCTTATAGCCGAGATGGGGTCATTGGTAAGGATGATATTCCTTCTCTCCTTAGCCCTCTCCAGCACATCCCCCTTTGGCCCATATCCATTGGGGCAGGCCAAATGGAGGGTAAAATCTAGCCTTATGGCGGCATTTATCCAAGAATTTGCTACATTGTTTCCATCCCCTATCCAGGCAACCTTTAGTCCCTCAATCTCCCCTTTGTATTCCTTTATAGTCATTAGGTCAGAGAGTACTTGGCATGGGTGATACTTTTCAGAGAGTCCATTAATTACAGGTACACTTGAAAAGCGGGCCATCTCCTCTATCAGGCTGTGGCTATAGGTCCTCATCACAATCCCATCCACATATCGAGAAAGTACCCTCGCTGTATCCCTTGTAGGCTCCTTCCTAGACATCTGGGTTACATCCTTTGTAAGGAAGATTACATTTCCCCCAAGTTGGTACATAGCCACCTCAAATGAGACCCTGGTACGGGTAGATGGCTTTTCAAATATCAAGGCCAAGGTCTTAAAGGCAAGTGGGGCATGCCTACTCTGCTCATTCTTTAAAGAAATAGC
Organism: Deltaproteobacteria bacterium; assembly: GCA_021163945.1. Lineage (GTDB taxonomy): Bacteria > Desulfobacterota > Desulfofervidia > Desulfofervidales > DG-60 > JAGGTC01. The sequence continues at coordinate 2,484 of JAGGTC010000155.1, forward strand.
CCTCTCTATAAGCCCCAAGATCTCATCACGGCCTAAATCCAAGATTGTTACTAAGTCCCTCTTCATAGAGACCTCTTTAACTCCTCATCCAATATTGAAATAAGGCCTAAGACGGCCTCCCTAGTGATGATAAGTGGGGGCAAAAAACGCAATACCCTCTCCTGGACTGCATTTATAAGATAGCCCCTCTTTAGGCAGGCATCTACAATAGGGGCTGCTGGTGTATCCAACTCTATGGCCCACATAAGACCTCTTCCCCGGACCTCTTTAATAATCCTGTGTTTTTCCTTTAGTCTCTCTAGTTGCTGTTTAAAAAAATAACCAACTTGTCTAGAATAGTCCAGTATTTCTGTTTCAACTAAGGTCTTTACTACAACCTTTGCCGCTGCGCATGCCACAGGATTTCCACCAAATGTGCTTGCATGGGTACCCTTAGAAAAGAACCTTGCAACCTCATCTGTTGCTAGCATAGCCCCAATAGGCAGCCCATTTGCCAGAGACTTTGCCAGTGTTAATATATCTGGCTTTATCCCCTCATCCTCATAGGCAAACAGACACCCTGTACGCCCCATGCCAGTCTGTATCTCATCAAGGATCAGAAGAAGCCCATGCTCCTTACAGAGTTCCTTTACCTTTTTTAGATAGTGCGCTGAAGGAACGATTATCCCACCCTCTCCCTGAATGGGTTCTAGCATTATAGCACATGTCTCTTTGTCAATGGCCCTTCTTAGGGCATCAATGTTGTCAAAGGGTACATGAAGGAATCCCTCAGGCAGTGGTTCAAACCCCCTTCTTACCTTTTCCTGTCCTGTAGCCGTCAGTGTAGCCAGGGTACGGCCATGAAAAGAGCCCTCCATGGTTATTATCTTATAACGCGGGGGAGAAAACTGTTTCCCCCAGATTCTAGCAAGCTTTATAGCCGCCTCATTGGCCTCGGCCCCACTATTGCAAAAAAATGCCTTATCTGCAAAGCTGTGTTTTATCAAAAGTTCTGCCAGTTCAATCTGGGGGATTGTATAAAAGAGATTAGAGATATGGAAAATACGATGTATCTGCTCTTCAATGGCACTTATTACCGCAGGATGACTATGACCCAAATTACAGACAGATATCCCAGAGAAGAAATCTATATATTCATTGCCCTCCTCATCCCATACCCTAAACCCATCCCCCTTGACAATCACCACAGGATGCCTTGGATAGGTAGACATAATATAATTGGCATCCTTGGCCATCCATCCTCGCATCTTTAATTTCTCGTTTTGCATTTTAAATTACTTTACAATCTCTGTCCCAATGCCTCTGGCAGTAAATACCTCTAGGAGTATGGCATGAGGAAGACGCCCATCTATGATGTGTGCCTTTTCCACACCATTTTCAACAGCGTCAATAGCGCCTTTTAATTTTGGTAACATCCCCCCTTTTATTAAATCATTGTCTAAGAGCCTTTTTGCATCTTCTAATGTAATAGAGGGGATAAGTTTTCCCTCCTCATTGAGTACACCAGGTACATCTGTCAATAGAATCAATTTTTTTGCCTTTAGTGAAATGGCTATTTTGCTGGCTACCGAATCTGCATTGATATTCAGCGTCTCTCCATTTTTTCCTACACCAATAGGGGCAATCACAGGGATAAAATTGTTTAGGACAGAAAGGATCTCTTTATTGATGGAGACTACCTTTCCTACATGGCCCAAGTCAATGATCTCTGAGGGCCTATCCTTTAGCTCCTCCTTTTCTAGGAATATCTTTTCTGCCTCAATCAACTTTCCATCCTTACCGCTTAGGCCAACCGCTATGCCACCTGCCTGATTTATCAAGTGTACGATCTCCTTATTTACCTTTCCTGCCAATACCATCTCCACAACATCCATCGTAGCACTATCTGTAACCCGAAGGCCCCCTACAAATTGAGAGTCAATCCCCATTTTTTTCAGAAATTGACCAATTTGTGGGCCGCCCCCATGGACTATTATAGGATTTAGCCCCACATATTTTAACAGTACTATATCTAGGGCAAAACCCCTCTTTAGTATCTCATCCTCCATGGCATGCCCACCATATTTGATTACAAAGACCTGGTGGTAGAATTCCCTGATATAGGGTAGGGACTCTATTAGTATCTCTGCCCTTTTAATCAAATCCTCCATATTTACAAAATGTATCTGGCCAGGTCCTCATCTGCTATCACATTGGCCAGTTGCTCTTCTACATATCTCTCCGTAATTACTACTTTTCCCTCAATCTGGGGGGCATTAAAGGAGATATCCTCCAATAGTTTTTCCATGATTGTATAAAGGCGGCGGGCCCCAATATTTTCTGTCCTTTCATTTATTTTTACAGCCAAATCGGCAACCTTCTCTATGGCCTCAGGTGTAAATTCCAAATCCACCCCCTCTGTCTTTAGTAAGGCCTGATACTGCTTAACTAAGGCATTTTCTGGCTCGGTTAAAATGCGGATAAAGTCCCCCTTTCCTAAGGCATCTAACTCCACACGGATAGGAAAGCGCCCCTGCAACTCAGGGATAAGGTCAGAGGGCTTAGACATATGGAAGGCCCCTGATGCAATAAAAAGGATGTGGTCTGTCTTAACAGGGCCATATTTGGTATTGACTGTTGTGCCCTCTACAACGGGCAGTAGGTCCCTTTGCACCCCCTCCCTTGATACATCTGGCCCACTTCCCCTACCTTGGGCAGCGATCTTATCGATCTCATCTAAGAAGACAATGCCCGATTCTTCTGTCCTCTTTTTTGCTATATTTATCACCTTGTCCATATCAATCAATTTTTGCGATTCTTCCTGGGCCAAGATCTTTAGGGCATCTGGGATCTTGACCCTTCTTCTTGTGGTCTTTTTTGGGAGCATGGACTCAAACATCTCCCTAAAATTTATATCTAGATCCTCCAGCCCCGCGGCAGAGAATATCTCTATTACAGGTAGGCTCCTCTGTGTTGTCTCAAGCTCTATATAGCGGTTGTCCAATTTCCTTTCATGTAGCATCTGACGCAGCTTTTCTCGGGTGGAGTCACCTTGCTGGTCCATCAATTCCAATTGACCTTCCTGTCTTTTACCCCTCTTTGGGAGCAATATATCCAATAGGCGTTCCTCTGCCAATTCTTCGGCCTTTTTTATAACCTTTTTTTGCTCCTCATTCTTGACCATATTTACTGCAATCTCAACCAAATCCCTGATTATAGACTCCACATCCCTGCCAACATAGCCTACCTCTGTAAATTTGGTGGCCTCAACCTTTATAAATGGGGACTGGGTCAATCTGGCCAAGCGCCTGGCAATTTCTGTTTTACCCACGCCTGTAGGGCCTATCATGATAATATTTTTGGGGAGGACCTCATCCCTCAATGGGGGTGGGATCTGCTGCCTCCTCCAACGGTTTCGCAAGGCGATAGCTACTGCCTTCTTGGCCTTGTCCTGGCCAACTATGTATCTATCTAATTCTGCAACTATTTGCTCTGGTGTAAGAAATGACATATTTATTTAACCTAAGCTTTCTAACACTATGTGCCCATTTGTAAAGGGGCAAATAGAGGCAGCAATGCTCATGGCCTCTTTGGCAATACCTTCAGCATCCAGTGTGGAGTATCTGAGGAGTGCCTTTGCCGCTGCCAAGGCATAAGGCCCCCCAGATCCAATGGCAACAGCTGGCTCATCTGGCTCAATTACGTCTCCATTCCCAGAGATCACTAGGGTATGCTCCTTATCCAGCACCAGGAGGAGGGCCTCCAATTGGCGAAGTGTTTTATCTGTTCTCCAGTCCTTTGCAAGCTCTACTGCGGCCCTGATTAGATTGCCATTAAAATACTCTAATTTCTTTTCAAACCTCTCAAATAGTGTAAGGGCATCTGCACTTGTACCTGCAAAGCCAGCAATTACCTTATTATGATAGAGGCGCCTAACCTTTATGGCCTTGTGCTTTATAATAAAGTTTTGTCCCAGTGTTACCTGCCCATCCCCTGCCATTACTGCCTTCCCCTTGTGTCTTATAGCCACAATGGTGGTGCCATGTATTTTATCTCCTTGGGTGTGCCCTATTGTAAACATCCTTTAATCCCCTTAGTGTTAGGTGTGTATACCTCTGTGTGGTGGCCAGGCTTGCATGTCCCAGAAGCTCCTGTACCATCCTTAGATCTGCCCCCTGATTTAACAAATGGGTGGCAAATGTGTGCCTTATGGTATGAGGACTTACCTTTTCCATGAGCCCACATCTTAAACTATATTTTTTGATAATCCTAGCAATACTCCTTGTAGAAAGACGTCCCCCAAGGTGGTTTAGAAATAGGGCATTTTGCCTTGTTTTTTTGAGCAATTTACCCCTTTTTTCTAAATAAGACCTAAGTGCCTCTTTGGCCTTTTCTCCTAAAAAGGCTATACGTTCCTTTTTTCCCTTTCCATATACAAATAATATCCCTTGTCCTATATCTATATCCTCTAAATTTAGCCTTACTAATTCACTTACCCTTAGGCCAGCGGCATAGAGCACCTCCAGGATGGCCCTATCCCTTAGGGCTATTACATCTCCTCCCTTAGCTGCATCTATTAGCCTAAATGTCTCATTTATAGTGAGAAAATGGGGGATGGTTTGACCCTGCTTTGGGCCAAATATGGAAAGTGCTGGGTGTCCAGAGATTAGCCCCTTTTTATTTAAAAATTTGAAAAATGAACGGATAGTAGAAAGTTTTCTATTTACAGTGCTTGGTGTCTGAGATTGCATTAAAAAAATGATATAATCTCTTATCACCTCACTGCCTACCTCTTTAAGGGATTTTATTGTGCGCTTTTCTAAAAATTTTTTAAATTCATTTAAATCTGTTAAATAGGCACGTATTGTGTGGGGGGAATAATTCCTCTCTACCTTTAGGTAGTGAACAAACCTTTGGATAAAATCAGGTAAATTCATTTAAACATTAAATAAGCACAAACCAATCTAAAATCAAGGGCACTATCGAAGACATTGCCTTTTTGCCTATTGAGTGGTAAACTGGAATAATGGGCAGGTGGTTGATTATCTCAAATAGACTTCCAATCACCATAGTAAAGAGGGAGAATCAATTACAATTTCATGCCAGTGCAGGTGGTCTCGCCACAGGCCTGGGTTCATTTTATAAATCATACAAAAGCCTATGGATAGGGTGGCCAGGTATTACCTTAGAAAAGATAAAAGGTAAAAGGGGGGAGATTGAAGAAAGAATTTTGGCTGAAAATTGCTATCCAATTTTTCTCTCCCAATACGATATTGAAAATTACTATTATGGCTTTTGTAATAAGACCCTTTGGCCACTTTTTCACTACTTTACTCAATATACTACATATAGCAAGAACCTACGTGAGGCCTACAGGAGGGTAAATGAGCTCTTTTGTAAGACAGTTGTCAAGATAGCAAACCCAGATGATATCATCTGGGTACACGACTATCATTTAATGCTTCTGCCAAGACTTATAAGGGAGAGGCTTCCAGAGGCAACAATAGGATTTTTTCTCCATATTCCCTTTCCCTCCCTTGAGGTATTTCGACTATTACCTGGGCGCAAAGAGATCTTAAATGGCCTCTTAGGGGCTGATCTTATAGGCTTTCACACATATGACTATGTCCTACACTTTCTTGCCAGTATCCGCCACCTGTTGGGATATGAACACAGTTTCGGACAAATTATGGCAAAAGGCCGAACAATAAAGGTAGATGCATTCCCCATGGGGATAGATTATGAAAGATTTGCCAATGCTGTGGATCATAAAGAGGTCCAGAGGGAGATAAAGAAGATCCGCAAAAAGGTAGGAGAAAGCAAAATAATTTTATCAGTATGCCGCTTGGATTACACAAAGGGTGTTCCAGAAAGACTTGAGGCATTTGACCTCTTTCTTGAAATGAATCCAGAGTATAGGGAAAAGGTATCCTTTGTTTTAGTAGCAGTCCCTTCACGCACAAGGGTAAATCAATATATGCTCCTAAAGAGACAGGTGGATGAACTTATCGGCAGAATTAATGGAAAACATGGAACTATTGGCTGGACACCTATCTGGTACATATATGGCTCTTTACCCTTTCATAGGCTGGTTGCCCTATATAACATTGCTGATGTTGCCCTTGTAACCCCCTTAAGAGACGGGATGAATCTGATAGCAAAGGAGTTTATTGCATCAAAAAGGGATGGAAGGGGTGTCCTTGTCCTCAGTGAGATGACTGGTGCAGCAAAGGAGTTGGGAGAGGCAATCATGGTAAACCCAAATAACAGGGAACAGGTTGCAGAGGCACTAAAAGAGGCCCTGGAGATGCCAGAGGAGGATCAGATAGAACGCAATAGGATAATGCAAATTAGGCTGCAACGCTACGATGTAATAAGGTGGGCAAATGAATTTGTAGACAAGCTCCTTGATACAAAGAAGGCCCAACGGGAGTTGGGCCAAAGGAGATTGACGCAGGAGATGAGAAATAGCTTAATTGACCACTATTTGAAGAGCAAAAGGCGATTGATATTGTTAGACTATGATGGGACACTCATCCCATTTGTAGTGAGGCCTGAAAGGGCAAGACCAGATGAAAGACTTCTAGAGTTGCTAAGATCGCTCTCTTATGAACCAAAAAATGAAGTAGTCATTATAAGTGGAAGGGATAAGGCCACCCTGGAAAACTGGTTTGGCGGTCTAAATATGGGGTTGGTCGCCGAACACGGTGTATGGATCAAAGAAAGGGGTGGAAAGTGGGAGATGATAGAGCCATTGAAAAATGACTGGAAAGGAGAAATAAGGCCAATCCTGGAAATTTATGTGGATAGAACCCCTGGGGCCTTTATTGAGGAAAAGGAGTTCTCCCTTGTTTGGCACTACCGCATGGCCGATCCAGAATTGGGGGAGGTGAGGGCAAGGGAATTAAAAGATGCCCTTTTGCAACTCACTGTAAATCTTAACCTTGGGGTCTTGGAGGGAAATAAGGTAATTGAGATTAAGAATATTGGTATAAACAAAGGCCGTGCTGCCTTAAGATGGATTAAAAAGGAAAAATGGGGCTTTATTTTGGCAATAGGCGATGATTGGACAGATGATGATGTATTTGCTGTCCTCCCCGAATTGGCATACTCCATTAAGGTTGGTTTGGGGCCCTCTCGGGCAAGGTTTAATCTTGACTCAATAATGGATATAAGATTACTATTGGAAGAATTAGGAGGGAGGCATGCATCATTTAGAGGACTATAGAAAAATTGCTGGGGATGAAGCAATATCAGCAATATATAAGGAGGCAAGAAGGCTTTATGGAAGGCGTATATTACATATCAATTCTACTTACTATGGAGGTGGTGTAGCAGAGATATTAAGTTCCCTTGTGCCACTCATGAACAATGTAGGGATAGAGGCAGATTGGAGGATACTCCATGGCACACCTGACCTGTTTACTATAACCAAAAAGTTTCACAATGCCCTTCAAGGTGACTCTATAAACCTTACTGAGATAAAAAAGCAATTGTATGTTGGGACAAATGAGGCCTTTTCCACCTATTGTCACATAGATGCCGACTGTGTATTTGTACATGACCCACAACCACTGCCTGTTATAAAGTTTTATAAGAAGAGACAACCATGGGTTTGGAGGTGCCATATAGACCTGACAAACCCAAATAAAAAGCTCTGGGAATTTCTAAAGGGGTTTATCCTCAGATACGATATGGTCATCTTTTCATCTGAAAAATACAAAAAAGAGGATCTGCCTGTAGAACAAAGGGTCATCTACCCATCCATTGACCCTCTATCGCTTAAAAACAAGGAGCTATCTGAAAAGGATATACTAAAATATGTCAAAAAAGCAGGTATTCCTAGTGATAAGCCGGTTATAACACAGGTCTCAAGGATGGATCCCTGGAAGGATCCAGAGGGTCTACTTGAGGTATTTAAGTATGTAAAGGAAAAGGTAGATTGTAGAATGGTCTATTGCTATGATGTGGCACTAGATGACCCAGAGGGTGTTGAGATATACTCTAAGGTATATCGTAAGGCAAAGAAGTTTGTAGAAAAAGGTGATGTCATCTTTGTTGTTGGTAAACACCAGATCCTTGTCAATGCCATCCAAAGATTTTCTACTGTATTAGTACAAAATTCTATAAGGGAAGGTTTTTGCCTGGCTATAACCGAGGCACTGTGGAAGGGAAAACCGGTTGTAGCTACAAATGTTGGGGGGATCCCTCTGCAAATAAAAGATGGGGAGAATGGTTTCTTGGTTGAGCCTGGCAACAGGGAGCAATTTGCAGACAGGATTATAAAGATTTTAGAAGACCCCTCTATAGGCCATGAGCTGGGCAAAAAGGCAAGAGAAGTGGTTAGAGAGAGATTCTTAATAACAAGGACACTGCTAGATTACCTGCATATACTAAATCTATTGATATGATAAAAGAAAAGGTGCTTGTAGCAGGTAGTGGGGCAAGGGATCACTGCCTGGCCGAAGAGTATGCAGAGCATGGGTACAAGACATACATTGCCCCTGGAAATCCTGGGATAAAGTATACAAAAAAGGGTAAAAGTGGTTGGATAGAGTGTGTCCCATTAAGGGACCCTATTGAGATTGCAAGGTTCTGTAAAGAAAACAATGTAGTACTAGTAGATGCTGGTTCTGAGAACGTCCTAGATCAGGGGATTGTGGATGTATGCAATGCCTTTGGAATAGCAACCATAGGGCCAAGGAAGGAATATGTTAGGATAGAGAGTGATAGGGAGTTTACAGATAGGCTCTTGGTGGACATAGGTGTCCCAAAACCAGAGTTTGCAGTCTTTGATGACCCAGAGAAGGCAAAAAAATACGTAAAAAATATAGGTTATCAGGTTGTGGTCAAGGCCAATGGACTGGCCTCTGGCAAGGGTTGCATCGTGTGTGATGACGTAGATGACGCCATAGATGCAATTGAGACCATAATGGTAAAGAAAAAATTTGGCAAATCTGGGGAAAAGGTTGTAATTGAGGAAAGGAAATATGGAGAGGAAATATCATTTTTTGTCTATCTAGATGGAGAACATATCCTTCCACTGAAGATGTTTGCAAAGGATTATAAGCCAGCATTTGATCCAGATGATAAATTGGGGATGTTTATCTTCAATTATGGCCTTGATGATAAAGGGATAAGGAGGGGATTGCATAAACTTGGGATAAAATGCCCTGAAAATCTGAAGTCTATGAATGAGGGGCAGAGGATTGAATACCTAAAGGGGGTCTTAAATAACAGGGATGTCAGTTTGCCAAATCTAAATACAGGTGGGACTGGTTGCTATTGCCCTCATAAATTGGTCAGCCCACACCTAGTAAATAGAATAATAAAGGAGATAGTAAATCCTACAGTAAATGAGATATATAGAAG
>JAGGTC010000123.1 GCA_021163945.1 Deltaproteobacteria bacterium
TCAGATGAGAAGGCATAGGGGACATATATTTGATAAGTTAAGGCATCCTTAGTATTATTCTTTATCCACCTATGAATATCCTTATCATCGGTAACTAGGATAGAGAATTCCCTACCCTCTAATAGATATGCAAAGGCCTTTAATATCTTTTTGATAAAGGGGCCTATGTCCTCATCTGGGTGGGTATAATCTATCTTTTCACTGGTTATGCCAATCTCTTCTATATCTGGACCCAGTATCTCCAAAAGTGTCTTTTCACGCTCCTCTATACTCCTTAAGATATCCCATGAACTTAGCGTAATAATACGGTACTCTTGGATCAACCACAGGAATAGACAGGCAGCCAAGATATTTGGAATCTCCTTCTTTTCTCTTTTAAAACCCTTTAGGCTACTTATAAGCAAAGAAGGCCTCTCCTCATCCTCAGAGATCAAGTGGGTGTGCTTTAAGAACTCAAGGATCGATTTATCTTCATAAATTTGGAAGAATAGACGATATTCATTAACCATATTTTTAAAGGGACGTTGCAGATCTTTGGGCAGTGGATCAATAAATCTGATTTTGTTATGGAATGATTTGGGGCGTAATATCAAGGGGCAAAATATCGAAAGATTAGAAAAAAGATTATAATATAAATTTGCCTTTTCAGGAGATAGCTGAAAATAGGGATAATATAAACATTTCATTGCCTATAAATGATAATAATTTAAGCACAGTATATTGACAAGGGGGGTTGACTCTTTTTAGTAAATAATTTAAATTCTCAGTGTGATTGGCGTTTCAAAGCTCTATTGTGGTACAGTAGAACCATCTGATGTCTTACGCTATAAGAGGAAGACTAAGGACTTGCCCTCCCACTTAATCCAATTTGCCAGGGACAAAAGGCCTGTAGTGGTCTGGAATGTGACAAGAAGGTGTAATCTACACTGTATACACTGTTATGCAAAGGCAGAGGATAGAGAATTTGCTAATGAACTTTCCACAAAGGAAGGAAAGGCACTAATCGATGACTTGGCGGCCTTTGGCTGCCCAGTAATCTTGTTTTCTGGGGGAGAACCACTGATTAGGAAGGATTTGCCAGAACTCTCAGAATATGCGGCAAGTAAAGGGATAAGGGTAGTAATCTCTACAAATGGGACATTGATTAATAAGGAAATGGCAAGGTTGTTAAAAAAAGTAGGTGTTTCTTATGTTGGGGTCAGTATAGACGGGATGGAGGAAATTCATGATAGGTTTAGGGGGGTAAAGGGTGCATTTAGGGCGGCCCTCTCTGGCATCAAATATTGCCAAGAGGCAGGTATTAAGACTGGGATTCGCTTTACTATAAGTAGGATAAATTTTAGAGAGATACCGGCCATCTTTGACCTAGTGGAAAGGGAGGAGGTAGATAGGGTCTGCTTTTACCACTTGGTTTATGCAGGTAGGGGAAGCAAACTTATAAAAGAGGACCTCTCTCATGAGGAGACTAGGCAGGTAGTAGATTTGATCATAGACCGCACCTATGACCTATTTAAAAGGGGGAAACCCAAGGAGGTACTTACTGTGGACAATCACGCAGATGGCCCATATATCTATCTAAGGCTTCTGTCTGAAGGCTCCCCACGTGCCCCTGAGGTATTAGAGCTCTTAAAGATGAATGAAGGCAATAATTCGGGTATAGGGATTGGCTGTGTGAGTTGGGATGGGGAGGTACATGCAGACCAATTCTGGAGGCATTATAGCTTTGGCAATGTAAGAAAGAGGCCATTTAGTGAGATCTGGCTAGATACAAGTGATCCACTTATGGCAAAGTTAAAGGAAAAAAAGAAACATGTAAAAGGGCGCTGTAGGAACTGTAAGTGGCTTGATGTATGTGCAGGCAATTTTAGGGTAAGGGCCGAGGCGGTCTATGGCGATATCTGGGCAGAGGACCCAGCCTGTTACCTCACTGATGAGGAGATTAGATGAGATTTCCAGATTATAGGCCAAGGCGCTTGCGATATAATGAATCCTTACGCACCCTTATAAGGGAGACCCAATTAAGCATAAGCGATCTTATCCAACCCCTATTTGTGAGGCCTGGAAGGGGTATAAGGGAGCCCATCCTATCAATGCCAGGGAATTACCGTTTTTCTGTTGATGAACTTATTAAAGAGATAAAAGAGATAAAGGATAGAGGCATATTAGCCATTATCCTATTTGGTATCCCAGAGAAGAAGGACAGGCTTGGCACCGATGCCTATGCAAAGGATGGGATCATACAAAGGGCAGTGAGGGAGATAAAGGAAAAGGTCCCTGATATAATAGTAATTACTGATGTATGTCTTTGCGAATACACAGACCATGGACATTGTGGTATTATAAAGGGTGGTGAGGTAGATAATGATGCAACACTGCCCATATTAGGTGAAATAGCAGTTTCGCAGGTACAGGCAGGGGCAGATATAGTTGCCCCTTCAGGGATGATGGATGGGGGGGTTATGGCGATAAGGAAGGCACTGGATGCAGCAGGTTTTATCCATATCCCTATTATGGCCTATTCAGCAAAATATGCCTCTGCCTTTTATGGACCATTTAGAGATGCAGCAGAATCTGCCCCTATGTTTGGAGACAGGAGGGGATACCAGATGGATCCAGCCAATGCAGAGGAGGCTATCCGTGAGGTGGAACTAGATTTGGCCGAGGGGGCAGACATTGTAATGGTAAAGCCAGCACTTCCATATTTAGATGTAATCTATAGGGTTAAAAAGGCAATAAACCGCCCTTTGGCCGCCTATAATGTAAGTGGTGAATTTTCTATGATCAAGGCGGCAATAGAGAGGGGATGGTTAGATGAAAAGGTCATCCTTGAGGTATTGACGGCCATTAAAAGGGCAGGTGCAGACCTAATCCTAACCTATTTTGCAAAGGAAGTAGCAGCTTGGTTAAATAGATGAATGCATCTTTGCGTTTGGTTGCTTGGGAACTGACAAAAAGATGTAATCTATCTTGTAAGCACTGTAGGGCCGAGGCAAAAAATGGCCCTATAGAAAATGAACTTACTACAAAGGAAATAAAGAATATAATAGATGATATTATAAATTTTTCTCACCCCATCATCATCCTTACAGGCGGTGAGCCCCTTTTAAGAGATGACCTATTTGAGATAGCCTCTTATGGGACAGAGAAGGGACTACGTATGGTACTTGCCACAAATGGCACATTACTTGATGAGGGATTGGCAAGGCAGTTAAAGAGTGTAGGGATAAAGAGGGTAAGCATTAGCCTAGATGGGGCAAGTGCAAGGAGCCATGACGAATTCCGTGGGGTAGATGGTGCATTTGAACTCTCACTTAGGGGCATAGATGCCCTAAGGAGTGCAGGCTTAGAGTTTCAAATTAATACAACTGTAACCAAGAGCAATTTAAATGAGATAAAGGCCATAAGGGATCTAGCTATAAAACTGGGTGCTGTGGCATACCATATCTTCTTACTAGTACCTATGGGGAGGGGAAGCACACTAAGGGATGAGGTAATTAGCGCCAAAGAATATGAAGAGGTGCTGACATGGCTAGCAGAACAAAGGGGGAAGGTGCCTATGCAGGTAAAGGCAACATGTGCCCCTCAATATTACCGCATATTAAGACAAAAGGCCAAAGAGAGGGGAGAAGAGGTTACACTTGAATCATATGGTCTAGATGCCATTACACGTGGGTGCTTAGCTGGTATAGGCTTCTGTTTCATTTCTAATACAGGAAAGGTACAGCCCTGTGGTTATCTAGACATTGAGTGTGGAGATGTAAAGACAGAACCATTGTCTTATATTTGGAAAAATTCTCCTATTTTTATCAACCTAAGGGATAAGGCAAAGTATAAAGGTAAGTGTGGTAGGTGCGAATATTGGTATGTCTGTGGTGGGTGTCGTGCACGTGCCTATGCCTTAACAGGTGATTACCTAAAGGCAGAACCCCTTTGTCTTTATAGGCCTAAAGGAGAACTAGACAAAGAAGATAGGGCAATATTGAATGAGATTCAGTCAAACTTTCCAATTACTTCCAGGCCCTATTCAAAGATAGGGGAGCGACTCCACCTAACAGAGGACAATGTGTTAAAAAGGGTAAAAAGACTAAAAAAGGATGGTTACATCCGCCGTATTGGGGCCAACTTTGATTCAGACAAGCTAGGCTTTGTAAGCACACTCTGTGCAGCAAGGGTACCAAGGCAAAAGATAAAGGAATTTGTGAAGGTAGTAAATAGCTATAAAGGTGTTACCCACAATTATCAAAGGGATGACAATTTTAATATCTGGTTTACATTTATTGCCCCTACTATGGCTGATATAGAAAAGGCACTAGAGGAGATAAAGAAAAAGACAGACATTGAAATCTATAGCTTTCCAGCTACTGAGATCTTTAAAATAGATGTAAAGTTTCCGTTATAAGATGGAGATTACTGTCCTTATCAACAACTGCGTTCATAGACCAGACCTTAAGGCAGAACATGGGCTCTCCCTTTGGTTAGACCTTGGCTCAGATTGTATCTTATTTGATACAGGTGCAAGTGGGCTTATTGTGAGAAATGCAAGGGCCTTGGACATTGATCTTAAAAGAATAAAGGGGATTGCCTTAAGTCATGGGCACTATGATCATACAGGCGGGCTACTGGAGGTCTTAAGGGAGATAGATAGGCCTGTACCTATATGGATACACCCAGCAGCATTTGAAAAGAAGGGGGCTATTTGGGGCAAGGGGATAAGGGACATTGGCATTCCATTCTCTAAAGAGGAATTGGAGAGAAATGGGGCCATGTTTTCATTTTCTAGTAAGCCTAGGGAGATAATGCCAAGGGTCTGGCTCACAGGGGAGATCCCTAGAAGGGAGACATTTGAGGATGTAGAGGCAATTTTGCTTAGAAAGGTAAATAATGATTGGGAAAAAGATCAAATTTTGGACGACCAGGCACTAATTATAGACAGCCCTAAAGGGGCAATTATAATTACGGGTTGTGCGCATGCAGGCATTATCAATACCATTAAATATGGATTGGAGCTAATTGATACCAAAAGGCTATATGCAGCAATAGGGGGCTTTCACCTCTGGCATGCATCGTCTCAAAGGTTAGAAAGAACCTTAGATGCATTGAGGGAATACGATCCAAGGCTTCTTGTAATTGGTCATTGCACAGGGATGGAGGCCTCTGCAAGGATAAAGGGTATATTTGAAAACAGGTGTATATTCTTAGACGTAGGGCTTAAATTGGAGATTTAAATTGAAAGAACTAAGACAAATATACCATAGGATCATAAAGGACAATTTTCCAGAAGAGATAAGGATCTCTTTTAATGGTCAAACACTAATCTATCATAAACGCACCTGGCAGGTAAAGGGAGAGAGGAGGGGGTTGCGTTATGGTGAGAACCCAAATCAAGAGGCGGCCCTCTATGAACTAGTCAATGGAAATCTTGTATTAGGTGAGTGTCATTTCATAGCCCCAAAGGCAGGCCTGATTAGCAGCTTGAGTGAGGGAAACTTCCATCAGTTTGGGAAACACCCTAGCCTAATCAACCTTACAGATATAGACCGTGGCTTAGGCATCTTAAAATATTTGACAAAGAGGCCTGCAGCAATGATTATAAAGCATAACAATCCCTGTGGTGTAGCATATGGAAATGACCTGACTGAGGCATTTACTAGGGCATACTTCTCTGATTGCATTGCTGCATTCGGTGGATGCATTTTATTAAATAGGGAATTAGATAAAGAGACTGCCGAGTTAATCAATAATTCCTATTTTGAGGTATTAGTTGCCCCATCATTTGCCTTAGGTACATTGGATATACTAAGGAAAAGAAAGAATTTACGCATAATACAGATTGAAAGGCTAGATAGATTGGCTGAGTATAAAAATATGCGTTTTTTAGAATTTAGGTCCCTTATGGATGGGGGCTTGATTGTCCAGCAGTCTCCTGTGACAAATATTGAGGATATATCTGATTTTCAATTGGCAGAGGCAGAATACAAAGGAGAGGTGTATAAAATTAAGAGGGCACCTACAGAGAGGGAGGCAAATGATTTGCTCTTTGGCTGGTATGTCCAGCAGGGCCTAACATCAAATGCAGTGGTCTTTATTAAAGAAGAGGCCACAGTGGCAATTGGACTTGGTGAGCCAGATAGGGTAGGGGCAGTAGAGGCTGCTACCCTTAAGGCATACAATAAATATAAAGATGCCCTATCCATTAAAAGGCATGGAATCCCTTATAAAATGCTAAAAGACCCTAAAGAAAAGGAGGTTATTGAGGCCGAGACCACAGAGGTCCATGGCGGACTAAAGGGATCAGTAATGGTATCTGATGGATTCTTTCCATTCCGTGATGGGGTAGATGTAGCCATCTCCCAAGGAGTCACGGCCATTGCCCAACCAGGTGGCTCTATAAGGGATTTTGAGGTAATTTGTGCCTGTAATGAGGCAAACCCCCCCGTGGCAATGGTATTTACAAGAGAGCGTGCCTTCAGACATTAATTCCCAATTCCTTCTCCCTTTCTGCTACAAGGAGCTTGGTCTTTATTACCACATCTGGATTAAGGCTGATTGAATCGATCCCACACCTTACCAAGAATTCTGCAAATTCAGGAAAATCACTTGGTGCCTGACCACAAATCCCTATCTTTCTGCCCTTTTTCTTTGCAATCTCAATTACCTTACTCACAAGTCTCTTTACTGCCTCATTTCTCTCATCATAAAGATGGGCCACTAGCTCAGAATCCCTATCCAGGCCCAAGGTAAGTTGGGTCAAATCATTAGAGCCTATAGAGAATCCATCAAATATATCACAAAATTCATCTGCGAGGATTACATTGCTGGGGATCTCACACATGACATATACCTCTAAGC
Source organism: Deltaproteobacteria bacterium (assembly GCA_021163945.1). Lineage (GTDB taxonomy): Bacteria > Desulfobacterota > Desulfofervidia > Desulfofervidales > DG-60 > JAGGTC01. Next base: position 6,850 of record JAGGTC010000123.1, read on the forward strand.
CATTCTCCCCCTGGACCAGACCATACTCTTTCATGACCTCAATTACCTTTCTTCCCTCCTCTGGAGTCCTGCAAAATGGGACCATTACCTTGATATTGGTAAGTCCCATCTCGTCCCTTGCCTTAAGCAAGGCCTTGCACTCAAGACCAAAGGCAGGCTTAAACGTTTCATCATAATAGCGAGAGGCACCCCTCCAGCCGATCATGGGATTGTGCTCATGGGGCTCATAGAGATTTCCACCAATAAGGTTGGCATATTCATTTGTCTTAAAATCAGAGAGGCGCACAATCACGTCTTTTGGATAAAATGCTGCCCCAATGCGTCCAATCCCCCTCGCAAGCTTCTCTACAAAATAATCTACTTTGTTTGTATAGCCTTTTGTCTTTTCTTCTATTTGCTTAACAATCTTTGCAATCTTCTTATCTTTGTTTGCCCTTTTCTTCAATTCATCAAAGTGAATAAGGGCCAAAGGGTGAATGCCTATATGGGAATTTATGATAAATTCCTCCCTAGCAAGCCCTACCCCATCGCATGGGATTTGGCCCTGGAAAAACGCCTTTTCTGGAATCCCGACATTCATCATAATCTTTGTCTTGGTCTTAGGCAGTTTCTTTAAATCCAATTGCTCAACCTCATATTCTACAAAACCATCATATATGTAACCTATTTCACCCTCACTGCAATCAACAGTAATCTCCTTTCCGCTTTTTATGACCTTGGTGGCCACCCCTGTCCCAATTACACAAGGGATGCCCAGCTCCCGTGATATGATCGCTGCATGACATGTCCTCCCCCCTCTATTTGTAACAATGGCAGAGGCCACCTTCATAATAGGCTCCCAATCAGGGTCTGTCATATCGGTAATTAGTATCTCACCAGGCCTAAATTCAGTAATCTGCTCAGCAGATTTAATGACATTGGCCTTTCCTCTACTGATCTTTGAACCAACGGCCAACCCCTTGCACAGTACCCTGCCCTTTTCTTCAAGTTCATAGTACTTTTCCTTTAAGACATATGTCTCCATTATAGAATAGTCTTTAACAGAGTGGACGGTCTCAGGACGGGCCTGGACAATAAAAAATTTACCTGTACCTACATCCTCTCCATCTCCATCCTTTGCCCACTCAATGTCCATTGGCTTCCCATAGTGTTTTTCAATCTCGCATGCCCATTTGGCCAAAAGCAATATCTCATCATCATTTAGCACATACCTCTCCCTCTCCTCCTTTGGTGTGGGTACATTCTTGACCTTTCTCCCATCTTCACTATAGATCAGCTTTTGCTCCTTTGAGCCCATTGTCTTTCCAATGATAGGGCATTTTCCCATCTTTAGTGTAGGTTTGAATACATAGTATTCATCAGGGTTTACTGCCCCCTTTACTACATTCTCCCCTAGACCATAAGAACCTGTGATAAATACCACATCCTTAAAGCCACTTTCTGTATCTAGGGTAAAGATTACCCCTGCACATGCTGCATCACTCCTTATCATCTTCTGTACAGCAATAGAGAGATAGACATCAAAGTGACCAAATCCCTTATCTTCACGATAAGAAATGGCCCTATTTGTAAAAAGACTAGCAAAGCACTTCTTGCAGGCATAAAGCAAATCCTTCTCTCCACGGATGTTTAGATATGTCTCCTGTTGACCAGCAAAGGATGCATCTGGCAAATCCTCCGCTGTAGCCGAAGAACGGACTGCTACATCCACTGCCTCTACACCATATTGGGCACACAGCTTTTTGTAATTTTCGATGATGCTACTTGCCAAGTCTTTGGGTAATGAGGCACCCCTGATAAGTGCCCTTATCTTGCTACCCCTCCTCTTTAATTCCTCAATATTGTGGGTATCTAGTCCAGTCAATATTTTTTTAATCTTATCTAGTAATTTTGCCTCTTCAATAAAGTACCTATACGCCTCAGCAGTAATGGCAAAGCCATCAGGTACATTGACCCCTATGGGCTTTAATTTTTGGAACATCTCTCCTAATGAGGCATTTTTTCCACCTACCAAAGGGACATCTTTAATGCCAACCTCATCAAACCAAAGAATGAGCGACATAAGTGACCTCCTTGCCTTATTTCAAGTAATTTTTACCCTAAATAGGGCAAAAATACAAGCCCCAAATCCATTGATTACCTTAAAAGAAACCCCGCAAGTGCAAATTTTATTTGTATACTTTTTGTCTATTACTGGCTTTCATGCCTAGACGAGAAAAAAGGGTTGTTTAAGGTTTAAATAAATCTAGGCAATATCTCCCCTGCCCTCCCCCTTATACTTATGTCAAAGATGGGGGTGGCCTCTGTTGGTTCAAGGTTTACCTCTATTAAAAATGCACCACTTTTCTTTCCTATCCCTATCAATGAGGCAGCAGGTTGAACCACTGCAGATGTCCCAACTACCAAGATTGTATCGGCCTTTTCTACCTCACTAACTGCCATATTCAGGGTGTCCATATCCAGAAATTCCCCAAACCATACAACATCTGGCCTAAGCATACCACCACACTTGGGACAAATGGGTGGAAATGGGATGGGAACCCTTTTATCCTTGGCCTTATAATCGCACTTGCTACACTTGACCCACCATATATTTCCATGAAGCTCTATAAGATTTTTGCTCCCTGCCTTTCTATGCAAGTCGTCTATATTCTGGGTAATTAGGGCAAAGTGGGGTACTATCTTTTCTAAGTCTACTAGGGCCTTATGGGCAGGGTTATAGGTCACCTTAGAGATCAAGTCCCTCCTCCAATTATAAAATTCCCATACAAGCCTTGGGTCTTTTGCAAATGCATGGGGTGTGGCTAGGTCTGTTACCTTGTACCTCTGCCAAATCCCACCCTTTCCCCTAAATGTAGGCACTCCACTCTCAGCAGATATCCCTGCACCTGTTAGTGCCACAAGTCTTTTACTGCCTAAGACCCTTTTTCTTGCCTCTTCAATCAGTTCTTCCATCTAATACCTAAGGCAGTTTATAATATATTTAAAATTGACACAAGTGACCTTTTTTGCTATGTTTAATTTAGCATGTCCATTAGGCAGATTGCATCAGATTTATACAAGGTCACTAGGGAAATAGACGCACTAGAAAAGAGGCTAAAGACTGCCTCACTTTCTGAAAAGTCAAAGTTAGAGACAAAGATAGAAATCCTAAAGAGGCAAAAGGAGGAACTTAGGAGAAAACTGGATAGCATGAAAGAGACCCCACCCCCTATTTAATGCTGGACTATCTTGACCCTACCAATCTTTTATCCATCTTGATGGGGCCCTTGGGCAGGGAATACCTATCCCAGGCAGGGAAAAGAAGGCCTATAACCATAAAATTAAATCCATTAAAGGCAAATCCAGCTAATATCCTCTCTTTTTTGCATGAAGAGGGATTTTTATTAAGGCCCCTACCCCACTATGATTTGGCCTATGAGGTAGAACATGAGCCATACCCTTTGACCAAGTCTATAATCCACTTTGCTGGGCTTATTTACCTCCAAGACCCATCTTCTATGCTCCCCCCTATCCTGCTTAACCCAAGACCAGGGGAAATCGTACTGGATCTAACAGCAGCGCCTGGCTCAAAGACCACCCTACTCTCAACCCTGATGGAAAACAAAGGGGCAGTTGTGGCCATAGACAACTCAGGCAAAAGGCTCCAGGCCCTAAGCTATAATCTAGAACGCTGGGGGGTAATAAACACAGGCTGGGGAAGGGGACTGGCAGAGCAAATAGGAAATATATTCTTTGAATGCTTTGATAAGGTGTTGGTGGATCCCCCTTGTACAGGATTGGGTACACTCCATAAGTCACCAGAGATCTTGAGGTGGTGGAAGGGGAGCAAGGTCATTAAGCTCTCTCGGATTCAGGAGCGGATATTGATAAGTGGACTAAAGGCCCTCAAACCAAGAGGTACCCTAGTTTATTCAACTTGTACCCTAACCCCCCATGAAAATGAAGGGGTAGTAAATGCAATACTTGAAAGGTATCCTGTGGTTCTAGAAGAAATCAAGATAAAAAATATCCCTACACACCCTGGACTGGTTGAGTTTATAAATTTTAGGTTCAATAAGGAATTGAGCAAGGCCATTCGCATCTATCCGCTAGAGCAAGAAGGAGAGGGGTTTTTTATTGCAAAATTAAAGAAAATGGAGGCATTTTCCCCCCCAAGATACAAGAGTCTGCCGCAGGAGCAGACCTTTTTTCTCCCCACAGATTTGCAAATAAAGGAAAAAATAGAAGAGATAAAAAGACACTTTGGGCTAAAGGATGACCCATTTCCCCATACAGCCTTTTTTCTCCTAAAGAGGCATGCAAGGATAGCCAGTATTGAATTGGCAGGGCTAAGTAGCCCCATCCCACTACAAAGGGGCCTTTCCTTTGCACACACACTCAAGGGGGGTTGGAGGCTTACCACAAGGGGCATCCAGTGGCTTGCCCCCATTATCTCAGAAAATTTTATTGAGCTAGATAGTAAATCGCTTAGGACACTCCTCTCAGGACATACCCTATGTGAAGTGTCTGGACATGGTCAACAACTCCTTACCCATCTGGGGTGTCCATTGGGCTATGGACTGATAAAGGATGGACAATTGGTCAGCCAAATTCCATCTAAGGAGCTTATAATTAGGGAATAAACCTTGCCTCCCAAAAAATCGAACTTATTTTAAATAAAAAAATAGGGGTAAGGCTATGCGGATTGCCCAGGTCTCGCCACTCTATGAGAGCGTTCCACCAAAATACTATGGGGGCACAGAGAGGATGGTCTCTTATCTTACAGAGGAATTGGTCAGGCAGGGCCATGAAGTCACCCTATTTGCCAGTGCAGATTCAGTAACAAGGGCCCACCTTATCTCCCCTTGTAAAAGGTCTCTGAGATTAGACAAGGATTGCATAGACCCAATTGCACATCATATTTTATTGCTTGAACAGGTGTTTCAGATGGCTGATGAATTTGATAT
>JAGGTC010000195.1 GCA_021163945.1 Deltaproteobacteria bacterium
CCCTGTAGATAAAAAACCTTAAGACTACTGCCAGTGCTGTGCCAATCCCACCAAGAAGATATAGCTCCCTCTCACCTGTGCCAAGGCCAATAAACCTTATTGCTATCATAAGGGCAAGGATGATAAGAAATACTGGGGCGATGTTTACCTCTTCACCCTCTACATACCTGCCTTCCTTAAGGCCCTCTCCCTTTATGATCCTACCAGGTATGCCGCACCTCGCTATATCAATTCCCCTTCCTAGCCTCTTAGCAAGGCATATTGCTTCTTCCTTTTTAAGTGGGGCAAGCTCTATCTCCTCACAGCCCCAAATGACCTTTTTCTGATCGTCCCTAAATGGCCCATTTCCTGCAAGGCATATAACAAACCTTGTAGATAGCTCATAGAGCATCTGGCTTATCTCAAAGCCTGCCTTCTCAAGGTCATCTACAAAGAGAAAGCCACCATCAAGGTTTTCAAGGATGTAGTCCCAAAGGGCCTCCTTTGCCATCTTATCAAAGACAGGGTATTCCTCTATCTTGCCAATCCTGTGAAGATAGGTGGATATGCCATCTTGTTTTACCTCCCACTCTGCCTCTATTTCCCTCTCTCCTTCAAACTGCCTGCAGAGCTCAAGCATAAAGGCACTTCTGCTTGTCCTTGCAGATATAAATGCCCTCTTTCCTTTTGCCCTTGAATATGCCCACCTAAGAAGTGCTGTCTTTCCAATGCCACGGCTGCCAAGAAGAATAAATCCCCTGCCATTTTCTAGGCACCTCTCTATCTTTTCCTTTTCCCTCTTTCTTCCTATAAGCACTTTAGCCTCTCCTCTGCATCCCTTAGCATATCAAAGTGCTCCCTCTTTCCTTTAAGGGATCTAAGGAGCCTCAGTGCCCCTTCATTTGGGTTATGGGAAAGGAGATAATCAAGATAATTTATAATTGTGCTGTGCTTTATGTAGTGCCTTTCCCTCTTTCTGTAGTATGGGCAGAATGTAACAAAATATGCATAGCCCCTTGGAAGCTCCCCTTGTCTCTTTACTATTTCCCTCTGCTCTGGGCACACACCTGATGCATCACAGTCCCTGCACCACGTATTCCCACTTTCTATGGGAAGTGGGGTAGCCTCTATCCCCCCAATTTTTATGGGTCTTAGAGTAGAGATTTTTTGTATCGGTTGCCCTCTAGAAGTGCTTGATTTATGGGAATTTTTAGAGGGCATTTGTATCGGTTCACCCCCTTGCACGACCTCTAATACCCTTTTTAGCTGTTTTGAAGAAATTGACCTCTTTCCTGCCTCTGCCTTTCTTAAATAAACCTCAGATATATCAAGCATTTTTGCCATATCTTTCTGCGTTACCCTCTTTCCCTTTAACCAGGAAAGAAAAACCCTAAATAGCCTTAGCCTTTCACCTGATAGTGTCTCCATATCAGCACGCCATGCCTGTCATAGATATCTATTTTTGCTATGGAATTTTTGGAATCTTCTATAAGGGCCCTTGCACCATCAAGGGCTGTATCCAAATCGCTTAGATCCCAGTGATCTATCTCCCTTAGTGAGGGATCATAGGCAACAATCCTAAACTTAAATCCCCTTTTAGGCCTTATCTTTTTAATCCCCATCTGCAATGCCCCCTTCCATAACAAGCTGCTGCATTACCCTTTCTATGCTAAGAAACCTTGCCATCTTATGGCCCTTTGCCTTCTCATAGAGCTTTCTATATTTGTCTGTGCCCTTTATTTGCTCTATATATGCCCTTGCCGCATCTACCCTCCTTTTTATCTCTTCCCTCTCTTTATCCTGCTTTTCAAAAAGCCTCTTTAGGGCCTCATCCCTTTCCCTCTTCTTTTTCTCCCTCTGCTCATAGGGGATGTAGCCATCAGGCGGTGAGAGACCATTCTTTATGGCATAGGCAAGGAACTTCCTTGCATCACGGATCCTCTCCTTGTTAGATAGGTAGAGGATATAGTCGCAGTAGTCTAAAACCTTTTCCCCATGCTGTTTTATAAGGCCCTGGATGTAAGATTCTGAGACATTAAATGTGTTACAAAAAACATCAAGCACTTTATCACACACACTGTGTGTGTATTTATATATTTCTTTATATATTTCTTTAGCTCCGTCAGATTCCTTATCTGGTGTGGGTTTTTCTCGGGTTTGGGGTATCAAGTTTGATACCCTAAAAGTATCAGTTTTGATACCTTTAAGGTATCCATTTTGATACGGTATCAGTTTTGATACGGTATCAGTTTTGATACCCTTTCTTAGAATCCACTGGTCATAGTCCTTATTGGGTCCTATCACCCACTTAGCTCCATCCTTTTTTAGGGTGATAAGATGCTTAGAAGCCAAAGACCTAACTGCCCTAGTGATGTTATTCTCCCTCATTCCGGTAATTTCAGCGATCTGTCTTCTCAAAATCCTGCGTTCTTTTGCATTATAGCCGTAGGTAAGTCTAAGGACTGCAAACATTACCCTTAGCTCACACCCACTCAGCCTTATCCTGCAGAGAGCCTCTAAGAGCTCATTTGCAATCTTTGTATATCCATCCTCGCACTGTGGGCTTGCCATTATTAGAAGCTTTCCTCTCAATATGGTTTTTTCTAGCTAAAGCCGCCTTTAGGATCCTAGCGACAGTCTTGACTTTTAATTTTCTCTCCCCTATTGGGATTTGCTCAAATGTTATTTTTATTGCACTTTTGTGCAAACTCATTTGTAAAAATAATTCGGCGATACCCTCAATATTTTGCAGAGTTTTCCTAGATTTTCAGCACGAGGAAGCTTTGTACCACTCTCCCACCGGGTGACAATGCTAATTGATACGCCTACTAGTTCTGCAAGCTTTTTTTGCGTGAGACCAAGATATAACCGCCTTTTTCTAATTTTATCATACCTGAACATATCCTTATAATATTGCACAAAAGAGCAAATGTCAAGAGAAAATTTTATACTTTTGTATTGACTTTTGTTGTGGAGGGTGATATATTACTAAAGTGCAAGTTATTGATATGGAAATAGGTGAATACATAAAGAAAAAAAGGGAAGAACTAGGTCTAAGCAGGGTGAAGTTGGCAAAAAGGTGTGGCCTGTCTCAAGGCTACCTGCGTTACCTAGAGCAGGGGGAAAGAAAGCCCAAAATACAGACCCTAGAAAAGCTAGCCAAGGGCCTAGGTGTATCCTTTGAAGAGATTGCCAAGGTAGCAGGGATACCTACTATTAGGCTTCACAGGGTGCCTGTAATCTCGTGGGCATCAGCGGGGCACTGGACAGAGGTTCAGGATACGATCCCAGAGGAGTGGGTTGAGGTAGATGTCAGCCGGCCTAACCTGTTTGCCCTCCGTGTGCGTGGCGATTCAATGGAGCCTGAGTTTAAAGAAGGAGAGATCATCATTGTTGATGCTGATGCCACAGCTAATAGTGGTGATTACGTACTAGTGCGCAACCAAGGAGAGGTAATTTTTAAACAACTCAAAAAATATGGAAATATTTGGATTTTGAGGTCATTAAATCCTAATTATCCAGACATTGAAATGACACCTGATCACGTTATAGTCGGACGGGTTATAAGAAAGGTAAAAAAGTATTGACTTGAAGAGCCCACGCCTGACAGGAAATAAAAATTGAGTGGAGATACAATGGGATACAAAGTCGCATTAAGTAAAATTAAGGAATGAATGTTAGAAATGAACGTAGGTATCTGGATTAGGGTTTCTACAGAAGAACAAGCACGAGGTGAAACCCCTAAGAACCACGAGCTTAAGGCAAGGATGTATGCCCAATTTAAGGGCTGGAAAGTTGTTGAGAAGTATGACCTTTCTGGCGTTTCTGGTAAGTCGGTTTTAGACCACCCTGAGTGCCAACGCATGATGGCTGATGTAACCAATGGCAAAATAAAGGCACTCATCTTTTCAAAATTGGCACGTTTGGCAAGAAATGTTCATGAGCTTCTAATAATTTCTGAGCACTTTCAAAAGTACAAAGTAGAGCTGGTAAGCATTGATGAGAGCATTGACACCTCAACACCCGCTGGAAGGCTCCTTTTCATAGTGATTGGTGCACTAGCCCAGTGGGAAAGAGAAGAAATAGCGGCCAGGGTCTCTGCATCAGTAAAGGTCAGGGCATCTCAGGGGAAACCTTTAGGGGGTCAGGGGCCTTTTGGCTATCGCTGGGTTAACAAACGACTTGTTCCCCATCCAGAAGAGGCCATTGTTGTCAAAAAGGCATTTGAAATCTTCCTGGAGGAGAAGAGACTCCTACCCACTGCTAAAAGGCTTAATGAGATGGGATACCGCACAAGGAAGGGTGCAAAATTTAGCAAGACCACTCTTAAAAGGATACTGACAGAACCCGTTTATAAGGGTTTAAAAAGGGCAAACTACACAAAAAGCAGGGGAAATAAGAAATCATGGCTCCTAAAGCCCAGAGATGAATGGGTCTGGTACAATGTAGAGCCAATTGTTGACGTAGAGGTATGGGAAGAAGCAAATCGGATCATCCAGTCATGGCAACACCTTTATCCCAAAAAAGTTCCTCCCAGTGGAAGGTACCTTTTTAGCGGTATACTGAGATGTGACTGCGGGCACAAAATGTATGTCTTGCCTTATCAGGGCATGAAGGTTCCCAGGTACGTGTGTAGAAATTGCCGGAAAAAGATAAATGAGGACACCTTAACAGACTTACTCCAGGATGCCTTTAAAAACCTTGCCATTCACCCTGATCAATTGGTCTCTGATGAAAGTGAAAAGCTGGAACACCTTGGGGATGAGAGAACTTACCTGGAGCAGGAGATAAAAAAGGTTGAGCGAAAGGTTGAGGGGCTACTGGACCTGTGGAATGATACCCTAATAGATAAGGACACCTTTAGAACTAAGTTTGATCAACTACAGCAAAGAAAAAATCAACTTAGAAAGAGGCTAGCGGAAGTAGAAGCAGAGATTGCCTTTTTGCAGGTTAAAAGCCTCAGCCGTAGCCAAGTAATTACTCAAGCTACCTCTTTTGCCTCTGCCTGGCCTTACATGACAGATGAAGAAAGAAAAAGGCTTGTTAAAGAGGTAATTAAACAAATTGTAATTGGCAAAGAAAGCGTTGAGTTTGTCTTTTATTACCTACCAGAGTTTATGCTACTAGAAAAAGATGCCCACATGGGCATGGGTTCATAGCAGCTACTAACATAAAGCGGGCTGGGTATGTCAAGGCAGTTGCCACACGGGAGATGGTGACAAAGCCCTCCTCAAGTGGCTGGCGTAAGGCCTCTAATACATTCCTCTTAAATTCAGGCAATTCATCCAAAAATAATACACCATTATGGGCCAGGGAGATCTCCCCTGGCCTTGGCACCTGGCCTCCACCAATAAGCCCTGCATCAGAGATGGTGTGGTGGGGTGCACGAAATGGCCTCTTATTGATCAAGGCTATCCCTGGCGGCATTAGCCCAGCTACACTATAGATGCGGGTAGTCTCTAGTGCCTCTTCAAGGCTTAGGGAGGGCAATATTGTGGGGAGCCTGTTGGCCAGCATTGTCTTTCCTGCACCAGGTGGTCCAATCATTATTACGTTGTGTCCACCCCCAGCGGCAATCTCTAGGGCACGTTTTGCATGAAGCTGCCCCTTCACATCTTGAAAATCAAGCTCATAAGGGGGCAAGGAGGAAAATGCCTCATTTGGGTCTATTTCTACTGGTTTAATCTCCTCTAGGCCGTTTAAGAAATTTACCACCTGAGGGAGTGAACTTACAGGAATCGCCTTTATGCCTTTAACAATAGCGGCCTCGGCCAAGTTTTCCCTTGGGATGATTATGCCAGAAAGTCCTTTTTCCTTTGCCAAAAATGCCACAGGCAGTGTCCCCCTAATAGGCCTGATAGTCCCATCTAAGGAGAGTTCCCCCAGGATCATATAATCATTGAGCATTTTTGACTTTATCTGCCCACTGGCTGCCAATATGCTTATAGCAACAGGCAAATCAAAGATTGCCCCCTCTTTTCTACGGGAGGCAGGTGCGAGGTTTACGGTAATACGATTTGATGGAAACTGATAGTGGCAGTTTCTTATAGCCGCCTTAACACGCTCTTTGCTCTCCTTTACTACGGCATCTGGTAGCCCCACAGTGGTAAAGGCAGGCAGCCCTTCCTGTATATCTACCTCTACCTCAACTAGGTAGGCATCAATACCTGAGATAGCACTACTAAAAACCTTTGCCAGCATCAATAAATAACTTCCTAATTAAGGATTTTATCTTTTTTAGTGCCTTATAGCGATGGCTAATTTGGTTTTTTACCTCTAAGGGGAGTTCTGCCATTGTCTTTCCATAATCTGGCAGAAAAAAGATAGGGTCATAGCCAAAACCATAACTACCTCGAGGGGAGAGTGAGATAACTCCCTTGCATTTTCCCTCCTCAATATAACAGTTTCCTTTAGGTATGCACAATGCAATCACACACACAAAGGCCGCCCCCCTCCTCTCCAGGGGGATACCCTCTAGCTCACGAAGCAGTTTTTCATTATTTTTTTTATCGTCTGCCCCCTCCCCTGCATACCTGGCAGAATATACCCCTGGTGCCCCGTTGAGGCAGTCTACTGCCAGTCCAGAATCATCTGCAAGTGCTGGTAGACCTGTTAATTTGGCCACTGTTTTTGCCTTTATTAGGGCATTTTCCTCAAATGTATTTCCTTTCTCTTCAATCTCTGGGATATTGGGAAAGTCTAAAAGGGACTTTATCTCAATGGGAAGATCACTCAAGATATATTTGATCTCTCGGATCTTTCCCCTATTTCTTGTAGCCAGCACAATTTGCATATCTAATGCAAAATATGGCGTTTCTTGATATTTTCAATGGCCTCTAATGCAATCTCTTCCAATTCTTCTGTCTCTTTGCTTGCTATATCCCTTAATATGGGGATAATCTCTGGGGTACCAATCAAACCCAGTATATAGAGGACATCGCCCCTATCCCTTTTGTTAGGTAGCTTTAACATAGATAGAAGTTTGGGGATTGTATTTTGTACTATATTGGGGGCCTCTTTTGAGATCTCCTCTAGCACTACCATTGTACCAACACGAGAGGAAAGCTCTATATCCAATAGCAAATTAAGGAGTGAATTAGGTATCTTACCCCTTTCTAAACACAATTGCACTACCCTTTGTGCCCTGGCCTCTTTAAGCAATGATCTGAGCACCTCACTATCATAGATCTTTTTGCTTGCCTTGACTGCCCATTTGATCACATCCCTTACCTGCCTCTCTACCAAGATATAGTCTTCGTCAATTATGACAGTAGGGGTAGCAGTTACTTGATAGCCTCTTTTTATCCTTGGATAGACCTCAACATCAATGATATAAGTGCGAATTAACATATTCGCTATAGCTGCTTGATTGGCCAAATTGGCCGCTATTGGGCAGAGGGGGCAGGCCTTTTTAATCATCACCTTTATCTCGATTGGGGAATTGATGTCCTTTAAGGCCTCTAGGCCGTCCTCTCCAATCTCTATATTTTTAGAGGCCATAGCCCTAATGGCAGAGAGGAATGGCTGCCAGTGTTCCCCTAGAGGCAATGAAAGGTAATAGATGTTTACATTATCCAATTTTAGTGCAGGCAGGCCTATCAATCTCTCTTTGCCATATTCCAATCTTAGATGGGGGGTTGCCTCAATTAGGCAATTACAAAATTGTTCAAATTTCAAGAAGGTCTCCCTTTTTCCATTATTGATCAATACCAATTTAAGTGGCCTCTTCCAACTGATTTCTTTTAAGGACTTAAGCTCTTTAATAGATAACATCTGCATTAACTATAAACTTAAGGCCAATAAACTGCAAGCTATTTTTTAAATACATCGTCCAACATCTGCTTTAGTTTTCCCCTCTCTGGGATAAACCCAAATACACTTCTCCAAACATCTGGAAGTTCCATACATAGATATACCAAGACATCTGGGGCATATTTGCGTATACACCTTAAAAGATGACTATACATCCTTATCCGAATGGGCTTGAAATAGCGTTTTTTTCCATCCAGGCCATCTATAAATTCACCATAGATGATCTTGCTCTTAGGAAACCTCCTTTTTATCTTATATTTTAAAGGTGGCATAAACCTAAAACTGCCCAAGCTTATCCAGGCGATTCCCTCTGGCCTTATATATTTGAAAAGAAGTTCTATCACATCAGAGTAACCCTCTTTCCACCCAGGGTAGTAGATGATGGGGTCAAAGTGAAATCCTAGTGGATAGCCCCACAATTGGCACTGCCTGGCGGCCTTTAACCTCTCCTCTAGGGCAGGGGCACCTATCTCCTCCCTTTCCGCGATCTCCCTTGCATTTAGCGACCAAGACACCACAGTATGGCCCCTGTGATCAAGCCCCTTGAGATTCTCTATATTTGTACTCTTTGTCTTTAGCTCCAAAATGAGATTCCTCTTTGCAAAGTATGGTACTAGATATTTACTTAGATGGGTAATGTGATCCAAAAAAAGGCTATCTGTTAACTCTCCTGTGCCAATGCGATAGAATTCCCTTATACTATCCAGTTCTCTAAATAGGTCCTCAATATTTGCATAAACCTGGATAAATGGCTGATTTAGATAACTTTGTAGTATGCAATAGCTGCAATTAAAGGCACAGTTTGTGCTTACATCCAAGATACGGTATTCGCAACTTATGTAATAGTGCTTATTTGTGCAGGGGCAGGGCCTAAAAAAGCGCCCCTTGTTCTTGGTTAAATAAAGGATATGTTTGTCAAAGATGGAGCCAGTTACTGTTTTGGGCTCTACTATTTCTTTAGGGACAGTAGGGAGGCGACTAAGGACCTCTTTTGTAAAAGGTAAGTCAAGAATTGTCTTATCTATCAAGACCTTCTGAGGTAAATAGCGATTCAAACCAGGTCTCCTCTATCAGTTTTTGCCAATCATCACTTTGGGAGAGCTTTTTTAAATAATCAATTTTTGATTGAAAGTCCTTTGCCCCTTTAAACCTTATCCTTATTTGGTATTCATCCCCCTCAAAGTAGGTAGGGTGTATTACCTCGCACCAATTTGGCAATTTCAAATTATTTAGGCAATTTTTGAAATACTCCTCTGCCCTACTCAACAGGGGAAAACGCCTACTTCTAAGGTACTTTCTGATCGATGAGGCCTTTTGTTCCCTTGTTAAGGCACTTCCTAATATCCCTTCTATCTCAGATAAAAGGGCCTTTATCCCTATGCCATCCCTGGCCGATATCTCAAAAAGATATGATAGAAACTCCCTTTGAAGGGAATAACTTAGATTTAATTGATTAAACAAAGAGGAGATTTTCTCTCTTTCCTCATTGGGAAGCCCCTCTAAGGCCTTAGTAATCTCAGGAAATACCTTTTTCATTGAGAAAGTTTAGACATTAAATCTAAAATGTAATATATCCCCATCTTGAACTATATATTCCTTTCCCTCTATCCTCACAATCCCCTTTTCCTTACACAGTTGGATAGAGCCATATTTATCAAGGTCCTTATAACTTATCACCTCAACCTTGATAAATCCCTTTTCCATGTCAGAGTGTATCTTCCCTGCTGCCTTTTTGGCCTTGGTCCCCCTCTTTATAGTCCAGGCCCTCACCTCTGGCCCAACGGTAGTAAAAAATGTAATCAAATCAAGTAGCTTGTAGCCTTCCCTTATAAACCTATTTAGACCTAATTCCTTTAGCCCCAACTCTTTAATAAATTCAGCCCTCTCTGATATAGGAAGTTCAGAGAGCTCTGCCTCAACCTTTGCACATATCTTTACTACTGGTATTCCATCCCTCCTTCCTACCTCCTTGACCTGCTTTATATAATCATTATCTTCAAAGATGCCATCTTCACCTACATTTGCTACATACATAAGGGGCTTTGCCGTAAGTAGCTGCATCTGCCTTATTGCCGGTACATCTTTTAATTTTGGCCATAGCCAATGACCCCTTTCTAAAACCTCCTTTACCTCTTCTAATACGTTAATGATCTTCCTTGCCCCTTTATCGCCAGTCTTTGAGAGCCTATTTAACTTATCTATCCTCTTTTCTATGGTATTTAAATCAGCAATAATCAATTCAAGCTTTACAATCTCTATATCCCTTAGTGGATTTATATCTCCACTAACATGGGCAATGTCTTTTTCTTCAAAGCACCTCACTACATGGCAAATGGCATCTACACTCCTTATATGCGCTAGGAATTGATTTCCCAAGCCCTCCCCCTTACTTGCACCTTTGACTAAGCCAGCTATGTCTACAAATTCTAGGGTAGTAGGGGTTATCTTCTTTGGCCTTACTATCTCTCCTATCCTCTGAAGCCTCTCATCTGGTACCTCCACTATGCCTATGTTGGGGTTGATGGTAGTAAATGGGTAGCTTGCTACCTCTGCCCTGGCCATGGTTAGGGCATTAAAGAGTGTAGATTTTCCTACATTTGGAAGCCCCACAATACCACAATTAAAGCCCATCAGTAAAAAGATACCATTTAGCCCTTGGACATGCAAGGATATTACTGTTTGGACATTCCCCGGAATTTAATGCTTCATTTCTGAAATCAAGCTTGTTTCAAAACTAAAAGCCCAAATAACAAGGTTTAGCTATAAAGAAGACTTTTTAGAAGAGATAACAAATCCCTACTTGAGGAAGGGGCTAGAAAGATAGGAAAGGAGACTGTAATTGCCCTTGATTTAAGTGACATAAGTAAGGATTATGCTAGGCAGATGCCCTATTTGGCTGATGTATGGGATGGGAGTAAAAAGGAGAAAAGAAAAGGATATTGGATATCTTACCCGTTGGAAATGTGAAGAGAGCTTTCGGTTTATAAAACAGGGATATAATCTAGAGGACATAAGGTTTTACCTATAAGGGATTAAGAAACATGGTAGCATTGGTCCATGCTGTATTTTATTTTTTGAGTATAGAGCTTGGGGAAATCTGAAGTTAACTATTATGAAAAGGCAAAAAGGTTCTTTCAAATACCCAGATTTAAACAGTATGCCATAAATGAAGGCATTCATCGCCTTCTTTATGGAAAAAAATTTAGTAGTTTTAGCCCCAAACAAATTGATAATTCTCAGCTTGCCTTCCCTTTCTTTCTCAATGTCTCCTAAAAAATTTTGAGGAAACTCCAGTATTACTGTACTTTGACACCTTTTGCTGACTTCCAAGTCTGAACCTAGAAAAAAATGGGCAAAATTGGCCCTGCTGCTTGAGTGGGAGCTTGCAAGAAGGCTCAAGGAGATAGATGATAAGATAAACTAAATGTAGTGCCTACGTCTTCATTTACGCTTAAAAATGCCCATAAACAGTGA
>JAGGTC010000214.1 GCA_021163945.1 Deltaproteobacteria bacterium
AAGGTGGGGATACGCGTCAATAATTTTAAAGAGTTTTTGGCCAAAATCTTGTGATAATTTAATGGATATATTTTGACAATTGGCGGGAAAAATCTGTAAATGGGTCTGGGCTTCTATAATCTTTAAAGAATGTCTTTTTCATATAATCTAGGGCACCAGAGTAAAACTCAAAATCCTTTGCCAAATCAAAGAATAGATATGAGCCAGGCATATAGCCAAATCTATCAAAATTGAACACAGAAAAATATGCCTTTTTACCCTCTTCCAAATAAAATCTTAGAAATGACTGGCTCTCTACATACTCCCTGAATATGCCTGTCATAAAGAGTGTATAGTCACCAATATGCTTTTTTATCTCCCTCTCTCTATGGGCTGTAGTTGCCTCAAGCAACATCTCTACTATTGTTGTAAGCCTCTCCCCTTGTGCATTTCTAATCTTGTATAGATTCTCTGCCCTGGCAAATTCAGTAAGTAAGTCTGTTATATAACCAGTAACCTTTGGCTCTTTAATCCCTAAGTCATAAAAACTGCGCCTTACAGCCCAATGGAAAAACTTATAAAGCTGAGAGGACTTCATACATAATATATTATATAAATTTCATTTAAATGGTCAACACTATTTTTGGTTGACCCATCTATCTAAAGCTGATAAAGTAGGCCACAAACTCAAGGGAATTGCAAAGATTTGGTTAAACGTTATCTTGGTCTAAAAAATAGGTGTTTTTTATTGATAGCTACAGGACTTTTCATAGGCTATTTGCCAGGTACCCCTGGCACTTATGCAACAATAGCAGTAGCGTTTGTCTATTATTTCCTACCAGAGGGCCATTATCTTTTCTATACCTTCCTCATAGCCCTGCCAATTGGCATTATCAGTGCCGATAGATCAGAGAAGATCCTTGGTATTAAAGATAGCCGTCAAATTGTCATTGATGAGATATTGGGTTTTTGGTTGGCTATGTGTGGATTGCCAAAGGGATGGTTCAATTTGGTCTTTGGTGTTATCTTTTTTCGCTTATTTGATATATTAAAACCATTCCCTATTAAACGCCTAGAATCTCTAAGCGGAGGGCCTGGGATTGTAATAGATGATCTAGTAGCCGGCCTTTACACCCTGATAATTTTAAAGGCATTGGCGCAAATGATTAAAGGGCTTCCATAAACAAGATTGTTATTGTAAAATCTTAAATGGTATATGTCTGTAAAGGTTGAGATCATCAATATTGGTGATGAAATCGTAAGTGGAGAAATATTAAACACAAACGGCTTTACCTTAGCTCAAAGCCTCTCTAGCGCAGGATATGAAGTTATTGCCATTACTACCATAGGGGATGATAAGTCACTTATTAAGGTATCATTAGATACGGCCCTAAGGCGTGCTGACTTTTTAATAGTAACAGGGGGCCTAGGGCCTACTATAGATGATAGAACAAATGAGGCAGTGGCCGATGCCCTAAACCTACCCTTGATACCAAACCCTGATGTCTTGGAGTACATGAGGGCCTATTTAAAAGAAAAAGGACTTAAGCCCGAATATGAAAAAATGGTCTTAATCCCAAAGGGGGCAGAGCCGATTGGCCTTGAGTTTCGGGCCTGTGGTTTTAAGCTGATCTATGAAAATAAATACCTTTATTTTTTGCCTGGGGTACCTGATCAAATGGCAAAGATCTTAAGGCACCAGGTAATGCCTGAGCTCTCAAGTACATTTCCAGGGGTCTCATCTAAAATTACTACTACATTAAATGCATTTGGCCTTGATGAGGTTCAAATAGCCTCAAGGATGAGGGATATACTAAGATCATTTCCAAACGTTAAGATCCTCTCCCTGCCACAGTTTCCTGAGATCCGCCTCTTGCTCTCTTCAAGGGACTCAAATGAACTGGATATTGTAAAGAAAAAGATAAAAGAGAGATTGGGCCTTTATATCTTTGGAGAGGGTGATGAGACCCTACCAGTTGTAGTAGGAAGGCTCTTGAGATTAAGAGGACTAAAAATAGCCACAGCAGAGTCTATTACAGGTGGTCTTATCTCTGATTTGATCACAAACGTCCCTGGGAGTTCAGAATACTTTGAAAGGGGGGTAATTGCTTATAGTAACAGGGCAAAGACCGAGATTTTAAATGTCCCACAGAGGGCAATTGATGAGGAAGGGGCGGTAAGTGAGGTTGTTGCAAGATATATGGCAGAGGGGATAAAGAGGATTGCAAAAACAGACTTGGGGATTGCCGTCACTGGCTATGCAGGGCCAACGGCTGGGCCTGAGGCAAGGGTAGGAACTGTTTATATAGGGCTATCTGCCCCTCAGGGCACTAAGGTAAAGATGTATTTTTTTGAGGAGTCAAGGGAGAGGATAAAGTTATTAACGGCAACAAATGCACTTGATTGGATAAGGAGATATTGTTTGGATGATACGTTCATTTATAGCAATTGAGCTACCTTCAGATACAAGAGATGCCTTAGGTAAACTTTTAGAAGGGTTAAAAAGATATAGCCCAGATATCTCTTGGGTAAAAAGGGAAAATATCCACCTTACTATTAAATTCTTGGGCAATATTCATGAAGAAAGGATTAAGGAGATAAAAGGGGCAATAGAAGATGCCACTAAGGACATTTCCCTTTTTTATTTAAGGCCCTTTGGCCTGGGTGCCTTTCCAAATTCAAAAAATCCACGTGTAATCTGGGTAGGTATTGATAAAAGTAAGCCCTTAGAAAAGATATATAAAGAGCTTCAAAGGGGTCTTGAGAAATTAGGATTTAAACGAGAAGATAGGGCATTTAGCCCACACCTTACATTGGGGAGGGTAAAAAGGCCTGCACATGGAAGGCACCTATCAGATGCGATAAAAAAATATAAAAATTTTTCGGCACCTTCATTTCTAGTCCAAGATATTGTATTATTTAAGAGCGAACTTCACCCTAAGGGGGCCAAGTATACAGCATTAGAGAGGGTAAGTTTAAAAGGGAACAAAACAAACTAAATAAACGAAATTAACTAAAATAAACCAAATCAAGGAGGAAAATTTATGATTAAAGAGGGGAAAAAGCAGGCAATTGAGACTGCCATAAGCCAGATTGAAAAACAATTTGGCAAAGGGGCAATTATGTCTTTAGGCGAAAGGCCAAAGATATTTGATATCCCAGTTATCTCTACAGGTTCTTTATCTTTAGATATAGCTACAGGCATTGGGGGCATCCCAAGGGGGCGGGTAATAGAGATCTTTGGGCCTGAGGCCTCTGGCAAGACCACAATTGCCCTCCACACTATTGCTGAGGCCCAAAAACAGGGTGGAATAGCCGCATTCATTGATGCAGAGCATGCCCTTGATATCAATTATGCCAAGAATTTAGGGGTAAATACAAATGAACTCTTGGTTTCTCAACCAGATAGTGGTGAGCAGGCACTGGAGATTGCCGAGATATTGGTACGTAGTGGGGCCATAGATATAGCCGTGATAGACTCAGTAGCTGCATTGGTGCCAAAGGCAGAATTGGAAGGAGATATGGGGGATTCACACATAGGGCTTCAGGCCAGGCTCATGTCTCAGGCACTTAGAAAACTTACAGGCATTGTGAGTAAGTCTCAAACGGCACTAATCTTTATTAATCAGATTAGGCACAAGATTGGTATGTATATAGGAAATCCAGAGACTACTACAGGGGGAAATGCACTTAAGTTTTATGCATCCATGCGCTTAGACATAAGGAGGATAGGGCCTATTAAAGAGGGTGATCAGGTCATTGGCAATCGGACGAAGATAAAGGTAGTAAAGAATAAGATTGCCCCACCATTTAAGGAGGCGGAGCTTGACATTGTTTATGGAAAGGGGGTCTCTAAAGAGGGGGATATTATTGATTTGGGTCTTTGCTATGGGCTTATAGAGAAGAGTGGGAGCTGGTATAGTTATAATAAGGAGCGTCTTGGTCAGGGGAGGGAAAATGTAAGGCAGTACCTAAGAGAACACCCTGAAATAATGAAAGAGATAGAGGAAAAGATAAAGGCAAAGGCCGGATTGATTAAACAGGAAGTTGCCAAATCAGGAAATAGCAAGGAAAAATAGGAGGATGTTTTAGTGAAATCTGGCGAAATTCGCAGGTCTTTTCTTGATTATTTTTCAAAACATGGACATACCATTGTCCCCAGTTCCTCCCTAGTTCCTCCAGGGGACCCAACAATCCTGTTTACCAATGCCGGCATGGTGCAATTTAAGAGTGTCTTTTTGGGGCAGGAAAAGAGGGCATATAGACGTGCGGCCAGTTGTCAAAAGTGTTTAAGGGCAGGGGGGAAGCACAATGACTTAGAGAATGTAGGCAGGACATTTAGACACCATACATTCTTTGAGATGTTGGGTAATTTCTCATTCTCTGACTATTTTAAAGAGGAGGCCATACTTTATGCCTGGAATTTTTTGATAAATGAATTGGGCCTAGAAAAGGAAAGGCTCTGGATCACTATCTTTAAAGAAGACCAGGAGGCCTTTGAGATCTGGCATAAAAAGATGGAGGTACCTACATCACGCATTGTGCACATGGGGGAAAAGGACAATTTTTGGGCCATGGGGGATACCGGGCCGTGTGGCCCTTGTTCAGAGATTGTAATTGACCTAGGGGAGGGGATTGGTTGTGGGAGGCCAAATTGTAGTGTAGCCTGTGATTGCGGACGCTTTTTGGAGATTTGGAACCTCGTATTTATGCAATATAACCGAGATAGCAGTGGTAGGCTCACACCCCTTCCCAATCCATGCATTGATACAGGCATGGGGCTTGAGAGGATTACAGCTGTGATGCAGGGGAAATATTCAAATTACGATACAGACCTATTTATGCCTATAATCTCTGCTATAGAGGAGATCTCAGGAAAGAGATATAGGACCTCTGAGAGGCTGGATGTCTCATTTAGGGTAATAGCCGACCACTGTAGGGCAGTACCATTTATTGTTGCAGATGGCATTTTGCCCTCTAATGAGGGGAGGGGTTATGTCTTGAGGCGGATACTGAGGAGGGCTATAAGGTATGGCCACTTCTTAGGTATAAAGGAGCCATTTTTATACAAATTGCTAGCTCTAGTAGTGGATATAATGGGAGATGTCTATCCTGAAATAAGGCAGGCAGAGGGGATTGCCCGTGAGATTACCCTGCATGAAGAGGAGAGATTTTTAGAGACACTGGACTTTGGCCTTAAGCTCTTATTTGATGAGATTGATAAAGGGCTGCCTATTATCCCTGGTGATTTGGCATTTAGACTATATGATACATATGGTTTTCCCATAGACATTGTTACAGATATTGCCAAAGAGAGGGGGATATCTGTAGATTTAAGGGGTTTTGAGCTGGCTATGGCCTCCCAACGTGAGAGGTCTAGGGCTGCGAGAAAGTTATTGGGTCTTAAGGGAGATCTGTATGAAAATTTGACCTATAAAGGTATAAAGACAGAATTCTTGGGCTATGAGAGGACAGAGGCAGAAGCAGAGGCCCTCTACCTTATAAAGGATGGAAAGGAGATAGAGAGGGCAAAGGCAAATGATGTATTGGAGTTGATTACAGACAAGACCCCATTCTATGGAGAGGCCGGTGGGCAGGTAGGGGATAGGGGTATAATTGTAGGCCCAAACGGGAAGGCAGAGGTAAATGATACAAAGAGGTTAGAAAATCTAATAATTCACTTTATAAAGGTAACAGAGGGGGAGATTGGAAAGGGTGAGGTTCTAAACCTAAGGGTAGATGAGAAAAGAAGGCGTGCCATTTCTTTAAATCATACCGCTACCCACCTTTTGCATGCCTGTCTGCGTAAGGTACTGGGCAGTCATGTTAGGCAAGCAGGTTCTTTGGTCTCAGATGACCACTTGAGATTTGATTTTACCCATTTTACCCCATTGGATACAGAGACACTAGAGGAGGTAGAGGCATTGGTAAATGAGGCCATAAGACTAAACAGACCTGTAGAGATAAGCCTTTTACCATTTAATGAGGCCGTAGCCGCTGGGGCCATAGCCATCTTTGAGGAAAAGTATGCTGATATAGTACGTATGGTAAATATCCCTGGTATAAGCAAGGAGCTTTGTGGTGGGATACATGTAAAGAGGACTGGAGACATTGGTATTTTTAAGATTGTCTCTGAGGCAAGCGTGGCCTCAGGTGTAAGGAGGATTGAGGCAGTCACAGGAGAGGCGGCAATAAGGTTTATTCAAGAAAAGGAGCGTATGTGGCATCATTTGGCAAAGCTTTTAAAGGCAAAGCCAAAGGAAGTAGTATTTAAGGTTGAAAAGCTAATTGAGGAAAATAAGAAAAGAGAAAGGGAGATAGAAAAATTAAAGGCATTATTTTCAAAGGCACAGTCAGAGAGGATTTTGAAGCAAGTTAAAAACATAAAGGATGTTAAAGTAATTTCTACAGAGGCAGTTGCCTCTGATGCAAAGGAACTCAGGGATCTAGGGGATAAGCTCAAAGATAGGCTGAGGAGCTGTGTGATTGTACTTGGGGCAAGGATAAATGAGAAGGCACTAATTACTGCTATGGTAACAAAAGACCTAACAGATAGGATAAGTGCCGGAGAGCTTATAAAGGAGATTGCACCATTGGTAGGTGGAAGCGGTGGGGGGCGAAGGGAAATGGCCCAGGCAGGCGGCAGGTATCCAGAAAAACTGCCCCAGGCATTAAAAATGGTTTATAAGATTGTAGCCTCAATGATCTAAGGCAAAAACAATTCACCTACCTTAACATAAAAACCTTGAAGGAGCTTTGAGGTAGCTGTTTGAGAAGGGTCATATTTACCAAGTAGGGTATATCTATCTTCCCTTAAGCTATAGACCTCAACATTCCTTTCCTCAGGATCTACTAGCCAATACTCCCTTACCCCTGCCCTTGCATACTCTGAGAATTTCTCAATCCTATCAGTCCTTTGTGTACTAGAAGAAAGCACCTCTACCACAAGGTCTGGAACCCCACAGACCCTTTCACCAATCCGGTCACTATGCTCCTTTCCTATGAAAAAAATATCAGGCTCTCTGATTTTACCTGGCCAAAGCCTTACTGGCAAAGGGGCTATGCGGACTGTCCCCAGCTTATGATTTCTTACAAAGTTGTGTAATTGCAAGAAAAAATTTTGTAGTGCTACTTGGTGGCTATTTGTAGGATGTGGTGGCATGATGAGCCTCCCTTCTGATAGCTCAACATAGCGATTTGTGTCAGGTAGAGAAAAATAGTCCTCTTCTGACCACTCCCCTTGAGGGGGATATAGGTTGGCCACCTCTATTGCCAAGTCCTTCTTTGGCTCTATCTGCATAGTTTTTACTTTATCCCAAAAGGTATAGGCCTGCAAGCACTCAGTTGAATCAAAAACCAGTATCTAAATAAATCTTGCTCAAGTTCTCTATAATTATTAAACCTCTTTGCAACTATGCCCCAAAATCTTTTATTGTGTCTTCTCTCTATTATATGGGTAATTTCGTGAAAGACTATATATTCTATCAAGTACTCGGGCAAATACCTCATCAATTTATTGATAGTTAGGTTCCTTTTTTTGCTACAACTTGCCCATTTTGTCCTCATCTGCCTAAAATAGACCTTGTTTATCCTCAAATCTAGTTCTTTACAAATCTTTTCAACAAGAGACAAAATAAGCCCCTTAAATTCTTCATCTGTCCTTTTAACTACCTCCTTATCTGAAGAAAGATTTAGACACTCCCTTATAAACTTGTTTTTCTTAACTATCCAATGCCTGTGTTTTTCCAAGAAGACCTTTGGGTCTTGCCCGTAAGGCAAGACAAGCAAAAGCTCCCCTGTCTTAAATTCTAACCTTGGATATTTTACATTCCTATATGAAACCTTATATTTAATCAAATCAGGCCCCATAGTTTTTTACACTATCAATAAGCCTCTTATATAAGACATCCATTTCTTCAAAGGAGAGATTGTACCTTGTCTTGATCCTTCTAACAAACCTCCTTACCTCCCTCTCTACCCCCTTTCTTGTAGTAAATTGACCAATCCACCCTGGGAACATATACTTTTTAAGCATTTTGGAGAGTCTTCTTATCTCATTTACTAAAACATCTCCATTTTTTAGTCTCATTTCAAGGGCAAGGAGCATTGAGTACTCAAGGTCTGTAAAATTAAGCAACTTTTGCCTCTTTGAGAGGTTATCTATCTCTTTTATTATCTTTGCCCCTTCCGTGTATATCCTCTCATAGTCCTTTGT
The DNA here is from genome assembly GCA_021163945.1 of Deltaproteobacteria bacterium. Lineage (GTDB taxonomy): Bacteria > Desulfobacterota > Desulfofervidia > Desulfofervidales > DG-60 > JAGGTC01. The sequence continues at coordinate 8,195 of JAGGTC010000214.1, forward strand.
CTTTTCCCTCCATAGTTTTACCAATCTTTCAACCTTATCTACTAGCGACTCATAGATAGGGCTTCTATGCCTCTCAACAAGGACAAGTCTGTTTAGGGTAAAAAGGATATTTGCGGCCCTCTCTTTTTTGCTTTTAACCTTTTCCTCAATCTTTCTTAGATAATCCTCATCAAAGGCAATCTCTGGGAGCCCTCTTTCAATCCTTTCTATCTCTGTTGCCCTGTGTACAAACCTTATTGTTTTTTCATAGTATTTTTTTATATATCCCTCATAACTTGGCCTTTGTACCACCACCTTCATATAATAGGTATAAATAGCAGAAATCCATTTGTAGACCTCAAAATACTCAAGCTTTATTTCATCTGGGCCAAGGAGCTCAAAGAGCTTTCTCAGACCTTTATACCTTTCAACAAATTCCCTCTCCCTTTCCCCATCTAAGGTCAATACCTCTACTGCCTTTAGCAGTGTTTCCCTTTTATAATCCCTTGGAATTTCTTTAAGTATCTCAATGGTCTCATTAATTAATAAAACAAACTCCTCCCTTAGGCTGCTATAGTCAGACAGTGCCCCCTTGATATCCTCTGTACTATACATCTCAAGGGCCTTTTTAAACTCCTTTAAAATGCCAACATAATCAATGATAACGCCTGCCTCCTTTAGACCATTAAATGGCCTGTTTGTCCTTGCAACTGCCTGCAAAAGCCTATGCTCTTTAAGGGGCTTATCCAGGTACATGGTTTGAAGGATAGGGGCATCAAAGCCTGTAAGGAGCATATCTGTGACAATAAGGATTTTTGGGAATTCCTCATCCTTAAATTTATCAGTTATGTCCCTTCTTAAATCACCTATCTCTCTGCCCCCATATCTTGGCAATGCTTCATCAATATATTGCCTGATTATTCCCCCATTACTCCTTCCATATGTCATTACTATTTCAGAATATTCCTCAGGTAAGTGTTTGTCTAACTCCCTTTTATAGAGGACACATGCCCTCCTGCTTGCTGCTACAATCATGGCCTTAAACCTTCCATCAACACTCTCTTTAAAGTGTTGGGCAATATCCCTTGCAATGGTCTTTATCCTGTTTTTGTTTTCAAGAAAAAGTTTTATAGCATTAAGCCTTTTCTTTACCCCCTCTTCTACCTCATCCCTTATCTCCTCAGGTAGTTCCTCAAGACCAACCTCCAAAAATGTCTTAAGCATTTCCTTTTTGAGATGAACATCCCTTTCAAGCCTTGGCTGATAGACAATCTTTACTGTAAAGCCATCCCTTATTGAGTCTGTTATGAAATATCTATCAAGATAAAGCTCATCTGGTGGATAGCTAAATTCAAGGTATGTATCCCTCCCCCTCTTTGCGATGGGGGTGCCTGTGAGGGCAAAAAAGAATGCACCCTTGAGGATGTCCTTCATCTGGGCAGCAAGGAGTCCATACTGTGTCCTGTGCCCTTCATCTATAAAGGCAATGACATTTTCTCTATTCATTATGGTCTCTTTTTCCTTTGATATATCTTTAAGACCAAGACTCAATTCCCTAAACTCATCATACCTAAACTTATGAATCAGGGTGATAAATATCCCCCTCTTTCCCCTATAATCATCATGGCTTAGGACCTTCCTAAGTTCCCTGATAGAACCAATAATCTCAGGCTCTACTATATCCAATGAATAAAACTCCCTATAGAGCTGTTCCTCAAGCTCAATCCTATCTACGATAAAAAATATAGTGGGATTTTTTAGTTCTTTCATATAGTAAAGCTTATTTGCCGCAAATATCATGGTCAGTGTCTTCCCACTCCCCTGCCAGTGCCAGATAAGCCCTTTATTCTTCTCTTCCTTACCTTTAAGATTTTTTATCACCCTCTCCACTATCTTATTGGCTGCCCTGTATTGCATATATCTAGTAATAACCTTTGTTGCCTCTCCCCTTTCAATCCTATAAAAGAGAAAATTTCTGATTATATCCAGCAATTTATCCCTTCTAAGCATCTCAATAGTAGCATCTATAGAGTCCCTTAACTCCTCTCTCCATTCATGTTTCTTTGTATCCTCTTGCCAGGGGACAATGGGGAAGTATCTGGCCTTGCTCTCAGCCGCTACCCCTATCTGGACATACTTATAAAGTTCAGGCACTATGCCCTCATAATCCTTTATCTGCTTATATGCCTGATACCAGCTTACTGAGGGATTGGTGGGATTCTTACACTCTATATTTACCAGGGGAATGCCATTAACATAGAGCATTATATCGGTTCTTATCCTTTCTCTGCCCTCATAATTTATTTGTCTGCTGATGATAAACTCATTATTTTCAATGTCTTCAAAATCAAAGAGGTAAACATATTTTACTACCTTTTCTCTCTCAAACTTTACTGGAACACCTAATTTATAAAAGTTTAAAATCCGCTTTGCCCCTTCTATCCCTGTACCGGCAAGCTTTAGCTCATTTAAGACCTTATTTATCTCTTCATCACCAATCTCAAGCCCTTTATTTATCCTCCTGATAGCCCTTATAAGATTTGGGATCAGAAGTGGCTCTTGATAGCCCTCCCTCTCAAGTTCAATGGCAGGGACAAACTGCCAGCCCCTTTCCTGAGGCCTCTGAACTTTATATTTTTC
>JAGGTC010000024.1 GCA_021163945.1 Deltaproteobacteria bacterium
ATAAAAGATAAGGCTAAATACCAATATACATAGGACAATGGGCACTGAGATAGAGAGGATTACCCTGTTTCTGATACTAAGAGGTGGCATAGACTTTATTTAACATAACACTTGCCTAAGGACAACACAAAAATTAAAAATGAAATTGTAAGATGATTTATGACCCCTACAATCGCCCTATCTATTATCTGCGTATCTCTGTAACAGATAGGTGTAATCTTAAGTGCCTATATTGTAGGCCAGAGAGGATTAAAAAATTGCCTCACGCAGAGATTTTGCGCTATGAGGAAATTATCCATATTGTAAAGATAGCTGTTTCAATAGGCTTTTATAAGTTTCGCCTTACAGGGGGTGAACCTTTGATAAGAAATAATATAAAATTACTTATTGAGCGTATAAGCAAGATAGGTGGCATAAAGGACTTAAGTATTACTACAAATGGGACATTGCTGGCCGAGATGGCAAAAGATTTATATGATGCTGGGCTTCGGCGAATTAATATCAGCCTAGATACACTAAACCGTGAAAAATACAGATATATTACTGGTGTTGATGCATTTCTTAGGGTTTGGAATGGCATTAAGACGGCACTTGAGGTAGGTTTTTCTCCGGTAAGGATCAATGTAGTACTACTTAAGGGGTTCAATGACGATGAAATCTTGGATCTGGCCAAATTGATATTTGATTATCCTGTTCATATTCGTTTTATTGAATACATGCCAATCTCCCCGCAGACATTAGACCATAGCAAACACTTTTTGCCTGTAGATATAGTTAAAAAAAGTTGGCCAAATTGGGAAAGATAAATGAGATTTCCCCTTCCCCCTCAGATGGCCCAGCAAAACGGTACAAAATCACTGGGTGTCTGGGGGAGATAGGATTAATCTCTGCTATGAGTAATCCATTTTGCCATAGCTGTAATAGGATTCGCCTTACCTCAGATGGCAAAATACGTCCCTGCCTCTTTTCACAGAGGCAGTGGGATATAAAGGTACCCTTAAGGAGCGGGGCAAGTAGTGAATTTATCAAATCTATTATTAGAGAGGCCATTGCCCATAAACCTAGAGGACATAATTATATCAAAATCCCCAACCGCCTTCCTATGTCCCGCATTGGCGGATAGTCAAATATCCATACTATTGCCCTTAGGATAGGATTGTTTTAATATGAGGATAAAGAAGGTGGCACATTCAAAGATATTGGCTATAGTCTTGGCTGGGGGAAAGGGGGAGAGGCTTTATCCCCTTACTGCCCATCGTGCAAAACCAGCAGTACACTTTGGCGGCATCTACCGCCTTATTGACTTTGTCTTGAGCAATCTTGTAAATTCTGGCATACACTCAATCTACATCTTCACTCAATATAAGGCACAATCTTTGCTGAATCATTTACAATCTGGTTGGGTAACTACCTCTACTATAGACAACTCCTTCATTTTGCCAGTCCCTGCCCAGATGAGACTGGGGGAGACCTGGTATTTGGGCACAGCAGATGCTGTCTATCAAAATACCTATCTAATTAGGAGATTTAAACCAGATTTAGTGTGTATTTTTGGGGCAGATCATGTCTATTTTATGGATGTCTCACAAATGATTAATTACCACATAGAGAAGGGGGCCGAGGCCACAGTAGCTACAATACCTTATCCCATTTTGGAGTGTAAGAGATTTGGTGTAGTTATAATAGATAAAGAATGGAGGATTATTGAATTTCAGGAAAAATCCCCAGAGCCAACACCTATGCCAGACCAGCCAGATAAGGGTCTGGTCTCTATGGGAAATTATATATTTAATACCGAAGTGCTTTTAGAGGAATTAGCTGAGGATGCGTCAAACCCCAAAAGCTCTCATGACTTTGGGAGGGATATCTTGCCCAACATTTGTAAAAAAAGGCGTGTTTATGCATATGATTTCACAAAAAATAAGGTACCTGGAATAGTAGGAGATAACAAATATTGGCGGGATGTAGGGACAATATCTACCTATTATGAGGCAAATATGGATCTCAAAAACCCACTGCCTCAATTAAACCTTTATAATTCACTTTGGCCTATTCATTCTATAAAATATCATGGTACCCCAGCAAAGATAGTAGTTGATGACTATGGCAATGCAGGCCATGTCGAGAATAGCCTAATAGCCTCTGGTTCTATTATAAGTGGTGCCTGTGTGAGGGACTCTATTATTGGCCCAAATGTATTCATAAAAAGTCGGGCCTTGGTAGAAGGGTCTATTATTATGAAGGATGTTGTAATTGAAGAGGATGCTAGGATTCGTCGGGCAATTATAGATGATTACAATATAATAAAAAGGGGAGAACATATTGGCTATGACCCAAATAAGGATATGGAACGGTTTTATGTGGACCCAGATTCAGGGATTGTGGTTGTACCAAGGCCGGCCGACTAATCTGCTTAAACATTTAATATTCTGTTTTTAGATGAAGATGGATGAGTTATTATTAGGAATCCCTGAAAGGGATATAGAGCGTTTAGTATCCATAGAACACCACGATCCCCACTTTATATTGGGTGGGCACCCAGTTGGCAATTCTACAATAATTAGGGGGTTTCACCCCGATGCCATAGGGGCAGACCTCTTGCTAGAAGGTAATGTCTTTCCTATGAAGAGGGTCCACCCAAAAGGTCTATTTGCCATAAGGATAGACAGGCCTTGGCCCTTTGATTATAAACTGCGTTTTTACTTTCCATCTGGTGAGGTCTGGGAGAGAAGGGATCCATACCGTTTTTTACCTACCTTGGGGGAGATGGATTTATATTTGATAGGCGAGGGGCGTCATCTCCAACTCTATCAGGTCATGGGGGCACACCCAAGGACTATTGAGGGGATAAGGGGCGTCTCCTTTGCTGTCTGGGCCCCAAATGCACTGAGGGTAAGCCTGATAGGTGACTTCAATGGTTGGGATGGCCGCATATACCCCATGCGTGTATTGGGTGATTCTGGCATCTGGGAGATATTTATCCCTGATCTAGAGGTTGGGGCTATATACAAATATGAAATAAAGACAAAGGAGGGACACCTAAGGGTTAAGACAGACCCATTTGCCTTTTTTATGGAGATGCGCCCAAAAAATGCCTCTATTGTCTGGGACTTAAATAGGTATCAGTGGGCAGATAGTGATTGGATTGAGGAGAGAAATAGGAAAAATCATTATAAAGGGCCCATGAATATCTATGAGGTCCATTTAGGCTCTTGGATGAGGAAAGATGGAAATCGGTGGCTTGGCTATTCAGAAATTGCACCCAAATTGGTAAAACATGTAAAAAGCTATGGATTTACACACATTGAAATAATGCCTATTATGGAACACCCATTAGATGCCTCATGGGGGTATCAGGTAAGTGGATACTATGCCCCCACAAGTCGCTATGGCACCCCAGATGATTTTAAGACCTTTGTGGATATATGCCACCAAAATAGGATTGGTGTAATCCTAGACTGGACACCGGCCCACTTCCCTAAGGATGATTATGCCCTACGCCTGTTTGATGGGACTGCACTGTATGAATATATGGACCCAAGGCTTGGGGAACACCCTGATTGGGGTACGCTTGTCTTTAATTTTGGGAGGAATGAGGTAAGGAACTTTCTTATTGCAAATGCCCTATTTTGGCTAGATATATATCATATAGATGGAATAAGGGCAGATGCAGTAGCATCGATGCTCTACCTAGATTATAGTAGAAAGGATGGGGAGTGGATCCCAAACAAATATGGAGGAAATGAAAACCTTGAGGCAATTGATTTTATTCGGCAGATGAATGAGGCCGTCTATGCCAAATTCCCTGGCTGCTTTACTATAGCCGAGGAATCTACTGCCTGGCCAGGTGTGTCTCGCCCGACCTACCTAGGGGGACTTGGCTTTGGCTTTAAGTGGAATATGGGTTGGATGCACGATACACTGAGATATTTTAATAAAGACCCCATCTATAGAAAGTGGCATCATAATGAGCTCACATTCTCCATGTTATATGCATATAGTGAGAATTTTATTTTACCACTCTCCCATGATGAGGTAGTACATGGAAAGGGCTCTCTACTTTCAAAGATGCCGGGTGATCGCTGGCAAAAATTTGCAAATCTAAGGGCCTTACTCTCCTATATGTATACCCACCCAGGAAAGAAGCTACTTTTTATGGGCACCGAACTGGCCCCAGATAGTGAATGGGACTTTAATAGCGGCCTAGATTGGCACCTGCTCAGTGACCCTGATAGGCAGGCCTTTAGTAGATTTTTAAGGGACTTAGGAAACCTATATCTGAGAGAAAGGTGCCTTTGGCAAGAAGACACAAACCCTATTGGGTTTTCTTGGATTGATTGTAATGACAGTGAGCACTCTGTATTTTCCTATATAAGGAGGGCAGGAGATGACTATTTAGTCTGCGTTTTAAACCTTACCCCTGTCCCCCGTTTTGGCTATCGCATAGGTGTTCCAGAAAGGATATCATATAAAGAGATATTCAATTCAGACCTGGCTTGTTATGGGGGAAGCAATCTGAAAAATGGGTATATAAAGGCAGAGCCCATACCTTGGCATTCACTCCCATTCTCCTTAAGCCTCACACTCCCACCCCTATCGTGTCTGATTCTAAAACCAATAGAGGACAAATAATGTATTATCTGCCCTTTGCCATACACAACCACCAGCCAGTAGGAAACTTTGATTATATATTTGAAAAGGCAGTTGATGATTGTTATTTTCCATTTTTAAAGATAGTAAGCGAATTTCCCTCTTTTAGATTTAGCCTCCACTTTTCAGGCCCACTCTTTGAGTGGATGGAGAAAAATAGACCAGAACTGATCTCCTTTTTGCAGGACATGGTAAAAAGTGGACAGATTGAGCTTATGGCAGGTGGCTTCTATGAACCACTACTCCCCTTTATCCCAGAAGGTGATGCAGTAGGGCAAATAAAATATATGATGGACTATCTAGAAGGGCACTTTGGGGTATCCCCAAAGGGGATATGGCTCTCAGAGAGGGTCTGGGACCCATCCCTACCAAAACTTTTGGGTAAATTGGGGATAAGATACACATTGGTTGATGATACCCACTTCCTAAATGCAGGTCTTCCCCCTGAGGAGATAAATGGATACTACATAACAGAGAGGGAGGGCTACCCACTTTCCATTTTTCCCATTAGCAAAAGGCTTCGTTACCTCATCCCCTTTCATCCCCCAAAAGAGACTATAGATTATTTTAAAAGATTCTTTTCTAAGGCAAGGGGCAATACCCTAACATATGGAGATGATGGAGAAAAATTTGGCATTTGGCCGGGGACAAAGAAGTGGGTCTATGATGATGGTTGGATTAAATCATTTTTAAGAACCTTGGAGGAAAAAAAGGAATTTATAAAAGTCCTTCCTTTGGGTGAATATATAGAAAAGTTTTCACCAAAAGGGCGCATCTACCTCCCCCCTGCCTCCTATGAGGAGATGATGGAGTGGGCACTTATGCCTGAAATGTCTATACGTTATAAAGAATTGGTAAATGCCCTCAAAGAGGAAGGAAAGTTAGAATTTTATCAGCCATTTATCCGTGGTGGTACCTGGGAAAACTTTTTGCTAAAGTATGAAGAGGCAAACCTTATGCAAAAAAAGATGGTCTATATAAGTAAAAAATTGGCAAAAAAGATAGGAGGATATAGATCTGGGTCCCCTCACCCAGCCCTAAGAGAGCTTTGGAGAGGACAGTGCAACTGTGCCTATTGGCATGGCCTTTTTGGTGGCCTCTATCTAAATCACTTAAGGGAGGCAATATACAGGCACCTGATATCTGCAGAAAATGCCATTGAGGCAAAAAGACTAGAGATAATCGATATTGATTGTGATAGTAAGCCAGAATACTTATTTTCTTTTCCAAGCTTTAATGCCTATTTTAAACCACACTATGGTGGTAGCCTCTTTGAATTGGATCTAAAGAGGTCAAAGGTAAACCCCATTTCTGTGATAAAAAGGAGAAAAGAGGCCTATCATGAAGGGATAAGGCAAGCCACATTAATTAAGGATAAAAATAAAGGGGTAAAGTCTATCCATGAACAGTTTAAGGTAAAGGAACATAACCTAGACCAATTTCTGATCTACGACCCTTATATGCGTTATAGTTTTTTGGATCATATATTTGATAAGGATGTAAGGATTGAGGACTTCTATAGGAATCAACATGCCGAATATGGAAATCTTACAAGTGGCAGCTATGAGGTTAAAGATATAAGAGAGGATAGACTTTGTTTGCAAAGGAAAGAAGATATAGATAGCCTTCCTCTTCTTATAAAGAAGGCATTTTTTCTTAAAGAAGGCCCTGCCTCTATTAAGGCGAATTATGATGTCTCTTTACCCCTCCCCCTTCTTTTTTCTGTAGAATTTAATTTTAATTTGATGACAAAGGAAGACCCAAAAAGGTATCTCCTTATAGGAAAGAGGCGATTTTCCCCAGGTAAGATTGCAGAGGTAAAGGAGGTAGAAGAGGTACTGGTTGTTGATGAGGTAGTGGGCTGGCAGATAAGAATAGGTCTAGATAGGCCAATGACCTTGTGGCTCTTTCCTATTGAGACAGTAAACCTCTCTGAGGAGGGGGCAGAGCGCTCTTATCAAGGGACGTCCACTGTTTTTATCACCCCTATAAAAGGGGAAAAAAGGATTTCTCTTACATTAGTAATCTCACAGGATAAAATATAACGTAGGAAGGATCCTATCTAACCTGTTTTTGCCAAAGATGGTATATGCCTTTTGGCATTCACCCTTTCTGGTTTAAGGGTTATTGTCTCCCAATATCGTTTTTTTGCCCAGAGCCTTTTCATTAGTTTGTGATTTAAGGCATGACCTGTCTTATAGGCCCTTATTTTTGCTACAATGGGATGACCCAATAGGGTAAGATCACCAATTAAATCCAAGATCTTATGACGGACAAATTCATCTCTATACCTTAAACCCCCCTCGTTTATTACACGAAAGTCATCTATAACCACGGCATTGTCCAAAGAACCACCCAATGCCAGTCCCTTTGCCCACAGTTTTTCAACATCCCTTAGGAATCCAAATGTCCTGGCACGGCTAATCTCCCTTTCAAATGAAGGGGTTGAAAAATCAAATGTGTAGGTCTGCTTTTTAAGCAGTGGATGATCAAAATCAATAGTAAAATTTATACTAAGTGAAGAGGCAGGGCTCAGATAAATCCATTTGTCATCTTCCTTTATACGAATTGACCTTTTTATAATAACTACCCTTTTAGGCTCAAACTGAATCTTGATTCCCACGCTTTTTATCAAAAACAAAAATGGGGCGGCACTCCCATCCATGGCAGGGATCTCTGGGCCATCTACCTCCACTAATGCATTGTCTATACCAAGGCCACCCAAGGCGGCCAGGAGGTGCTCCACTGTGTTAACAAATACCCCATTTTGCCCAATAGTGGTAGCCAAATTACTACTTACTACATTTTCAATATGTGCCCTTATTTGAGGCCGATCTGGCAAGTCTGTCCTCACAAATACAATGCCAGAATTTGGTAAGGCAGGTTTGATTCTCAAATGTACCTTCTTCCCAGAATGCAATCCAATCCCTGTACAGCTTACAGTATCCTTAAGCGTCCTTTGCGCCCAAAACATCGCCGGTTTAACTATGCAAACTATATGCCTGCCTAAAATATTCAATATTTTTCAGTCTTTGTTTTTGAGATTATGGTAAAAAAACCACATCAAATGTCCCCTTTTTAACACAACTTCCTAACCAAAGATGCGAGAAAAGATAGTTTCTACATGCCTTAGGTGTCTTTTAAAATCAAAGATTTCTTTAATCTCCTCTTCATTTAAATATTTTCTTATATTGGCATCTTTTATTAACAAGGTCTTTAAATCAACTCCATCTTTCCAAACACGCATGGCATTTTTTTGGACTAACTCATAGGCCCTCTTCCGTGATAGCCCCTTTGTTATTAATGCCAAAAGCACACCCTGGGAAAAGATAAGCCCCTTGGTAATATTAAGGTTCCGCATCATCCTCTCAGGGTATACATGCATGCCCCTAATGATGCCTATCAGTCTATGCAGCATAAAGTCTATTAATATAGTGCTATCTGGCATTATGACCCTTTCTGCCGAGGAGTGGCTGATGTCCCTCTCATGCCAAAGGGGTATATTTTCTAAGGCCACTGCCGCATTTGCCCTTACTACCCTGGCCAGGCCACAGAGGTTTTCACAGAGGATAGGATTTCTCTTGTGGGGCATAGCCGATGAACCCTTTTGTCCCTCAGCAAATGGCTCTTCTACCTCTAAGACCTCTGTCCTTTGCAAGTGCCTTATCTCTAAGGCTATCTTTTCAATGGTCCCTGCTATGATGGCCAGGGTTAAGAAGTACTGGGCATAGCGATCCCTCTGGATGATTTGGCTGGATATAGAGGCTGGTCTTAGACCACACCTCTCACAAACATAGCTTTCTACCTCTGGGTCAATGTAGGCATATGTACCCACTGCACCTGAGATCTTACCATAACTTATAATCTCCTTTGCCTCCTCCATACGCCTATGATTTCTCTTCATTTCTTCATACCAAATGGCCAATTTTAATCCAAAGGTAATGGGTTCGGCATGAACACCGTGGGAGCGGCCGATCATTACTGTATCTTTATAAATTAGTGCCTTTTCTTTAAGAACTTCCAATGCCTCTTCAATGTCCTTTATGATTAAATCTGCTGCCTCCCTTAAGAGGATGGCATTGGTAGTATCCAGGATATCAGAAGAGGTAAGGCCAAAGTGGAGATAGCGCCCTTCTTCTCCAATTTCCTCTTCCAAATTGGTTATAAATGCAACAACATCATGCCTAGTGCTCTTTTCTATCTCCAATGTCCGTTCTATTGAAAATTTGGCATTATTTTTTATCTTTTCTAATGCCTCTTTAGGAATAATTCCCTTTTTTGCCAAGGCCTCACATACCAGTATCTCAATTTTTAACCAATGATTAAGCTTATTCTCTAATGACCAAATAACCCCCATCTGCTTTCTGGTATAGCGCTCAATCATCTAATTCTCCTTATTTTTATGATATCTCCCACACTTGCCCCCAAGGCCATTTTGGCACTTCCCATTGATTGGCATATCTCCAGGTAATTGCTACTTCCCCATATGGCCAATATTTCCTTGTTTGGCACTGCTAGATAGTGGGGGGAGATATCCTTTAGATAAATGTCCTTTATACTTATTAAAAATTTTGAACTTCCTACAAATTTTTTAAATACCTCCTTATGGATATTTGTAATTAGATTGCCAAAGTGATCTATATATACTATCTCTCCCCATAAGATATTGTCTCTTAATCTTGGAACAGGAAAGCTGCCCCTTTCATAATCTGTAATCTCTGCCCCCATCTCCTCAGGAGAGATACCCAATGAGAGGTAGGCCGCTACGGGTGCAAAGATGTCCCTTCCTTGAAAGGTCTGGCTTACGTTTGGTAAAAAGTATTTACTGTTGGTAATATGATAGACACTGACCCTTTCCCTTTGATAGATTAATCCCAATACACCATTATCAGGTGCCACAAAAAAATAACTGCTGCTTCTTGCTAAAATTGGCCTTCTTTTGGTACCTACACCTGGGTCAACTACCACTACATGGATGGTCTGCTCTGGGAAATATTGATATGCACTGCATAAAATAAAGGCGGCCTCTTTAATATCCTGTGGGGCAATCCCATGGCTTAGATCCACAATCTCAACATCCGGATTGATTTTTAAGATTACACCCTTCATTATGCCAACAAAGGCATCCTTTAAACCAAAGTCTGTGATAAGGGTAATGACCCTAATCAAGGTGTCTACCCCTTAACCACTCTAACCCATAGGCAGTAATCAAGAGAAATATAGTAAGAACAATTGTTATAATCCTTCCCTTTCCCAAAAATCTAAAAAAATGGGTCAAAATCAGTGCCCCTAAATAACTGCTTCCTAAGCGTATAGCAAATTTAACCCCTGGATGCATTGCTAGAGTTTAACAAAAATAAAGAAAAATGTGAAGAAAAAAATCAATAAAGATTAAATAATTGACAACATACGGTAAAAGGGTGAAGTAGTGAAAAGAGAGGTTATTTTTTCTTGTAAAAAGACCTTCTTTATGTTAAAAAGTTGCATGGAAAGGCGCCTTTTTGATATAAATGGCGGTGTCTTAAAAGGATAAAATTAGTTGGTTCAGCCAGGGAGGTTGATGCTGAAAAATGCATGTTGCTGTTTTTGATATAGATGGTGTAGTTGCTGATACAGGCAAGGCCATAATAGAGATTATAAGAAAAGATTTGGGGAAATCCTGGATAACTTTAGAGGATATTACAGAATATGACATAAATAAGCTTTCTTGGCTAAGTGAAGAGGAGATAAAATACCTAGTTATATGTTTTAACCAACCTGAGTTTTACCTCTCCCTATCTCCTTTAGATGGTGCACAAAAGGCCATTCAAACCTTAAAAGACGCGGATTGGAAAATCATATTCCTTACAGCTAGACCAAAGTTTCTATATAATGTCACTTATTATTGGCTAAAGTCTCACAATTTTCCATTTGATGAATTAATCATTTGCCAGGCCTTAGAAAAACCCAAATATTGTGAAAGGCTTAACCAATCTGTGCTAATAGAGGATAGGCCAGATATCATAAATGAGATTGCAAGAAGACATCCCCATATCAGGCTATTTGTGTTTAATCAACCATGGAATAAAAATGTAAAGGTGGGGATACGCGTCAATAATTTTAAAGAGTTTTTGGCCAAAATCTTGTGAT
>JAGGTC010000127.1 GCA_021163945.1 Deltaproteobacteria bacterium
TAATAAAATAAGCCTTTGTTTTCTTTGCCCATAGATTCTGGGCTCTAGGCCAAAATACTCCAATTTTTCTAAAAGCTCTGCGTATGCCTTTAATCTCAGGCTGCCATTTCTACGCCAATGGCGGATGAGCAAAAGCATCTTCTTTTTCTCTTTTAGATATTTTTTACGTATACTTAGAAATCCCTCACCATAAAGGCGATTGCACAATTGTCTTATCCTCTCTCTAGTAAGGCCAAATTTCCTAGCAACATCACTGCCTGCCAAGAATGGGTCATGCTTTAGTGCCTCAAGCTCTGTCAAAAACATTTCACCAAAGCGCTCTTCTAGGCGTTTGATATATCTCTCTGGCGTAAAATAGACTGCCATATAATCCTCCTAGTATTTTTCTAAATAAAGGGCCAAGGCGCTTTTAAAGCTGCTCACACTGGGATTGCGAAGGAAGAAAAAGGGTTTTCCCTCTTCCTTACAAAATTTTTTAATGAGCCCACAGGCTACATGACTATTAATATCTATCGGACAGAATATGGCATCTGCCTTTCTTACTAGGTTTAATAATCTCCCCTTTTCTTGGCTACACTGGCAGCGACCACAATGATAACAAAGATCACACCCAAATACCTTCGCTATCTTTTTATAGTGGGGGAGTAAACGGTCTAATCCACCAATCATGGCTATCTTTCCGTTCATCTTAGCCTCCAAAATCATTGTTTCATACTCTTAACATAAAAGAAAAAAAATGTCAAGTATGAAAAACAAAAGTTTATTTATTAAACTTTGTATAGGCTATCTCACGACAAAGATGGCACTGACTGGGATGTGGTCTGAGGCCAATGGATTCATAAGCCCATAATAGATTTTACCCGATCCCCTTTTATAGATAATTGGTTTCTGCTCTAAGGCCTTTGTAAACAAAATCCTATCTATCCAAGCAACATCTGGATCATCTGTCTCATCACTTAGATAGACACAGGTAAACCTCCACTTCCCTGGAATATCAATAAGACTGCCCTTTAAATCATTTGGTGGCCCACCAATCAATTGGGAGATCCCATCAATCCCCAGTTCCCTTTCATATAGATCAAGGCCAGGGCTGTCGTTCATATCCCCCAAAATGATAATATCTTTATCCACCTCAGCCTTTATAATCTCTCTAAATCTCTTGGCCTCTGCAATCAACCTATATCTAGCAAGCATCCTCTCTTGAGGGGTCCTTCCATATTTTGATGTTAGATGCAAAACTATTATCTTTAGTGTCCCCAAATTAAATTTAAGGTCCAATTCAAGTGGTGGGCTTGAAAAGCTATAGGGCCAGTGTTCATATTCTCCATCTTTATCTATATCATCCTGCCACTGACTTTTATACTCAGGTCTCTCAACCTTCTTTACTTTACATGGGGGGCTAAGGTCCTTTTTAATAAGAATTGCCAGGGAGCGATCACCAGATCCTTGAAAATAGACATTGTATTTATCATCCAAAAAACCCTTTACAAAAAACTCTAGTTGTTCCCTTGTGCTTGGCGCCTCTTGAATTGCCAAGATATCTGGGTCAATTGCCCTTATATTCCTTGCAATGGCATTGCATCTTTCTTTCATTTTTACAGTAAGGGATTTATCGATAATCTCATTCATATGGCAGATATTATATGAGGCGATCCTGATCTCCCCTGCCCCTTTTTTAACTGCCTCTTTAAGAGGTGGCTTATAATGCCCTCTTGCAACTATAGGCCTTTTTCTTAAGGCAGGTCTTGATCGCTCAGAGGCTATTTTTACCTCATTTAAAAAATCCTCAATTATCTTCCTTGTACGTCCAAGGCCTATTGAAGCAATGAATGTCTCTATATTAAAGGTAACCAGTGTCTGCTCACCCCTTGGAATAAGCCTTATCTTAATATCCCTACTAAATCTCTTTTGATGTGTAATCCTTTTTTGGGCTATTATTAGGTATCTATGTCTGTCAATCTTTTTTATCTTTATCTCCTTTTTTGGAAAAAGCTTAAGCACATTTTCCCAAACAATATCTATCTTTGCATTAATTAGCCTCTTTTCTTCTTTAGGCAATCTAGCTGAGGCCAAATGGGCTAAAAAGATAAAAATGAAAAGTAATACCGCTATCCTTACATTAATCTTCATCCCTTTCTGCCCCTTTTTGTTTTTCAAATATTACAACAAAATCTTTAAGAAAAAAAGGGGAGGTATCCCTCCCCTTTTAAAACTTTAATCCTATATTTTACTAAAACTCTATTGCTATTTGGGTAAAGAACAGGTGTCGATTACTTCTTCCGCTCTCCTCTCCATAGACCTCATCCCAATCTGGGTCATAATCGTTGTAGGCATATGCCAGAGACCAGGTTGCATAATCATGAATGCCAATATTTAGGCCCACAGCCCACCTGTTTCTTGGTATATCATAGATAGGCTGTGCCTCAAGAGAGCCTGCATATCTAAACATAAGTTCAACGGGTGTAGGTAAGGCCAGGTATTCTTCAATATTAGCACCAATCTCAAATGTCCATAAATGGGGGTGAGCATAGTGTCCATCCACATCCGGGGGGCTGATTTCTTCAGAGTAAACATCTTCGGCCTGGCCGTATATGTGCCTAAGGGGCTCAAGTGATTGCATATACTCTGCTGTAAAATAGAAGTTTTTGTATGTACCACTCATATATGCAGCTATGGCATCAACTTTACTATCCATATATATCTCTACCGGTAAATTTACCAAGGCCAAAAGGGGTTCTCCCTCGATTCCCTCTTTTAAACCACTTGCATAGTCCTTTATACCTGAGGAGGCAAGTATATTAGAGGTCCAAGAACCCCCTATCTCAAAGGTATAATCATCAGTCTCAACATTATAATGCACATCGAACCCAAAACTATCAGCATGACTTGTCCTCTTTATATCTTCATAAGGACCGCAGGCATACATCCAAGGCTTATATACATAGCCTTCCACAGTAAAGCTATGTCCAGTCATACCTGGAATATCGTGTGTGAACCCCAAAATGAGGCCAGGGTCTTGAAGCTCGCCAAAGTAAAGGGTGATAGGTAGGTTTACAAATGGATCATCTGGAAAGTGTGTGTATGCCTCCCTCCTCCCAAATGGATAATAATGAATCCCACCGCTAATATAAAAAGGTATCCTATCTGTAGGGCCTATGGTAACATGTGCCTCATCAATAAAGAAGTCTTCAATCTCAAATAGTGGTACGACTGTCACATTTATCCAATCGGTAACCTGGGCCTCTATAGCAAGGGCTGCGGTAATAAGGTCAAATTCACTACTGTCTGTTCTGGAGGCCCCCCTGTAGCCTATACTATCTACCTTAAAACCAGCCTCTAACTCTCCTTGAAATTCTATCCTCTCAGATATGGCATCAAGGATTCCCTTTTCTCTTTCCTGTGCATAAGACAGATTCCATGAAAGGCAAACTATAAATAAAGCAAAAAATATTAACCAGTTCCTCTTCATTTTTCCCTCCTTTTGATAAATAGTTTTTAGCCAAAATTATCTAATTATCACATCTAGCACTCACCTCCTTTCTCCTATTCTTTGGCTTCATGATATTTGTTGCAGAAAACTAACTATCATAAAATAATAAACTTGTCAAGGCATTTTTTTAATAACTTGCTTTAAAAACTCTTGACAAGTTTTTTATTTTGTGCTAGACGAGGGCAATAAAGGGAGAAAGGAGGTGAGGATGGTGTAGTTTGGAAAAGAGTAAGGTCTTATTTTTTCTAGAGTTGTTAAATCTTTAAACTAAGGAGGAGGGAAAATGAAAAAAGGTGTTATGATGATAGTGGTTTTGTTTGTTGCAATTGGTCTCTTGGCAAGTCTTTCTTATGCACAAGAGGCTGAGAAGGCAATTATTAACACTATATCGGAAAGGATAGAGATTACTGGTGAGCTAGAGACTGGCTTTTGGGTAGATAGTATGGGTCGGAAAGGGATCTCAGGAAGAACCGAGGATACAGAGTTTCAGCTTACTACTGCAGCACTAGCTGTGGATGCAAAGGTTACTGACTGGATAGATGTCACAGTTGTCCCTATGTTTGAGGTTGATGATTTCTTTGTAGACGAGGGTCATGTCACCATAGGGCCTACAGATACTGTCCCTGTCTATTTTACCGCTGGCCTACTCTATTTTCCATTTGGAAAGAGGGAGGAATACACACACTTCCCAGATGAGCCCCTTGTAAACCTACCTGCTACCCTATACCTTGGTGAGATCTGGGACCCTGGCTTCGTTGCTGGAATTACAAAGGAGATTCCATTTGCTGGTCTAAGTCACAAGATTACTATAGAGGCATTTGGTGTCTACCCAAAGGTTACTGATAGTTTGGGTAATCGTCAGCTTGATAACTTTGGATTTAATGTCTGCTACAATCTCTCTGGTGATGAATACAAATTTGAGATAGGCGGTTCTTATATCAATAATGTGCTTAATTCAAGAGGTATAAAGGACTTTTTTGCTGACCAGGAGATTACGGAAATTGCTGGGGTAGGGGTCCTTACAGGTCTAACCCATCGAGGTTTTGAGTATAAAAGGTTTGATGGACCCGCATGGGATGGAAAGATAAGGACTGAAAGGGATGTAGATGCAGTAGCTGCATACATGAGTGCTGAGTATAAGAACTTTTATCTTACAGCAGAGTACATGGGGGTAACTGAGCCTATTAGGAGTTTTTATTGGGAAGGCAGTAATGTACCACTGGTAACACTTACTGATTCAGAGGGTAAGAGCCTCCATCCACACGTATGGGGGGTTGAAATAGGTGCTGGGCTTGAGGATTATCTAGCCTTGCCTGTCCCTGTTGAGGCCATGTTTAGATATGAGGGTTCCCTTGAGGCCCAACCTATTTATGGGATACCAAGGAATCGTTGGGCAATTGGTCTAAATGTTGGTATCTATAAGTATGCTACATGGTCCTTGGCATATGCCTATAGTGACTATGACCCTGATTACACACAGTACAATGATAATAGAACAAACAGGAATCTCTTCTTCTCTCAGATAGCAATAAAGTTCTAAGGCCTTAAAAAGGCCAGGGAATTTTCCCTGGCCTTTTTTATGAACTTTCCCCTCTAATCTCTTCGATTATCTGATGCCATGTCTTTCCTTCTTTTATCCACTTAACTACCTTTTTAAGGTATGCCCTCCTCTCTGCATCATATGGGTGGGTAGAGAAAAACTGCTCAAGTTCAGAGGGAGGGGCAGAGCTACCCAGGGTTATAAAGGCCTTGCTTGCTATCTCAATGTCATAACCTGCTAGGTGTGTAAAGCAGAGGCCAAAAAAGTCTGCCTCCCTCTCTTGACCCCTACTATACTTTGCCATAATCCCCCCATATATAATATTCCCCAGATCTGGGGAGACAAAAATGGCAACCGATAGACCAAGAATCCCAGCAAGGAGGTTTACCCCCTTTACCTTCCCCAGATGTCCCCTTAATATGTGCGCCATCTCATGACCTATGACAAAGGCAAGCTGATTATCATCTGGTAAGAACTGGCAGATACCTCGATGGATCACAATAAAATATCCATTTTTATCTTGAGCGGCATAGGCATTTATCTCTCTTGAACGCGATACAAAAAAGCGTATCCAGATGGGAAACCCCTCAGCAGGTATCTCAATCTCCTCATCCTCTGTTATATATGTAAAAATGTGGTTCTTTTCATTAAATTTAAATTCCTTTACCCAAGTCCAGGGCCTTATTGCAGACTCTGCTGGCATGGTTGGCAGTGGAATGAGGAGATAGCCATTATCAGGTAGCTCTCTCTTGGCGATGATCTCAAGTGCCTTATGGTCTATAATATTTTGCCCCTTTAATTCAATCCTCCTTGCTCCATCATCCCATCCTATATTTTTTGAGGGCCTTTTAATCTCCTCTTTTATTGAGTCTGTAGAGGCCAAGGCCCTTAGGATCCTGTATACAATTGGTGCTACCCTTCTATAATCATTGTACCAGCTTTTCCATTCTTGAACAGCAATCTCTACCTGTGCCTCTATTTTTTCCTCTTTAGTTACAGGTACTTGGATCTGTGCACAGGCAAAGAGAAAGGTTAGTAAAAATATTGTACTAGCCCTTAAAAGCTGCCCCATTTTTCTCTAAAATAATTATACCAAAAATTATAAATTTCACTATGTATTTGCATTTTTAAGAAAAAATTATTAAAATTTTGAACATGAAAGATTATTACCATATACTGGGTGTAGACCCTAGTGCGAGTGAAGAGGAGATAAAGAGGGCCTACAGAAGACTCGCCTTCCAGTATCACCCTGATAGGAATCCAGGGGACAGGGAGGCAGAAGAAAAATTTAAAGAAATAACCGAGGCCTATGGGGTCCTTATAGATAGAGAAAAGAGGAAAAGGTATGATGAGGCAAGGCAATTTGGCTTTAATCAAAGATATAGGCATTTTAGGCAAGAGGATATCTTTAGGGATATCTTTACTAATCCCTATTTTAGTGAGATTTTTTTGGATCTTGCAAGGGAATTTCAAAGATTTGGCCTTAGATTCGATGACAGGTTCTTTGATAGGGTATTTTTTGGTGGAAAGGGCTTCTTCTTTGGCGGTATATTCTTTGGTCCCTTCCCTATGAGGTTTAGGCTTGAGAAGAGGGAAATTCCTATCAAGATTGAAAGGCCAAAGGGAATCTTGGGAAAATTAGGAGATAAAATCATCCACTATTTTCAAAAAAAGGCAAAGGTCTTGCCCAAAAAGGGAAACGATTTGACATATACTATCACTATATCCCCTGAAGAGGCAAGGTCTGGAGTAGAGAAAAAGATAGCCTATCCACTGGATGGGAAGACCAAAAGGCTTATTGTAAAGATCCCGGCAGGTGTTGAGGAAGGGACAAGGCTTAGACTTAGAGGAAAGGGAAGGGATGGTGGAGACCTCTACCTTAGGATCAGGATAAGGGGATAGGTATGTTTGATGAATTTGACGAGATATTTGATTTTAGATTTGGCCCTTTTCATATGGGTATCTTCCCTCGCCCATTCAAGGTATCCTACTCCAGGACATCAGAGAGTCATATTATTAAATTGAAATTGAGAGAGGATATTGAAAAGAAGGATATAAAGGTACGCCTTTTGGAGGGTGGAGTCCTAGAGATTGAATGGCCACGAAAGAAAAAGGGAGAAGAGATCCCTATAGAATAGATGTATCAAGTAGGGGTATTGACTGTAAGTGATAGAGGTGCAAGGGGTGAGAGGGAGGACAAGAGTGGAAAAATTATGATAGATCTGCTTAAAGAGGCCGGCTTTGATATAGCTGTCTATACTATTGTCCCAGATGATGAGGATTTAATCAGTAAAACGCTGATAAATTGGGTAGGTAAAGGCCTAGATTTAATACTTACTACAGGGGGCACTGGGCTGTCCCCTAGGGATTTGACACCTGAGGCAACAAGGAGGGTAATTGAGAGGGAGGTACCAGGGATAGAAGAGGCACTAAGACAGGATGGGTTAAAGAAGACACCCTATGCTATGCTCTCTCGGGGGATAGCTGGCATTAGGAAACAGACACTGATTATAAATTTGCCTGGGGGCCCTAAGGCAGTAAAAGAGGGCCTTAAGGTTATAATCCCTGCCCTTAAACATGCACTGGAAAAGATTAAGGGAGATGAAAGTGAGTGTGGCTAGATCAAATGATTAGCATAGCATCTCCATAACTATAAAAGCGGTATTTTTTATCAATGGCCTCATTGTAGGCCTTTAGGATGAGATCCCTGCCTGCAAATGCGCAGACCAACATAATTAAAGTCGATTTGGGCAGGTGAAAATTTGTAATAAGCCCTCTTATGACCTTAAATTTATAGCCTGGATAGATAAAAAGGTCACAGATCCCCTTTTTTGCTATTACCTTTCCATATTTTGTAGCCAGGTATTCTAGGACCCTTGTTGTGGTAGTCCCTACGGCTATTATCCCCTTTCCCTCCTTTATACCATTGTTTATAGCCCTCTCTGCCTCTTCTGATACCTCAAATGGCTCACCCTCCAGCTTGTGCTTACGGATATCTGATACCTTTACCGGTATAAATGTACCATAACCTACATGGAGGGTGATGTGGACAATGCCGATACCCTTCCTCTTTAATGCA
The DNA here is from genome assembly GCA_021163945.1 of Deltaproteobacteria bacterium. Lineage (GTDB taxonomy): Bacteria > Desulfobacterota > Desulfofervidia > Desulfofervidales > DG-60 > JAGGTC01. The sequence goes on from JAGGTC010000127.1 coordinate 8,110, forward strand.
TCAAGCACCTTGGCACTGAAGTGTAAACCCGCCGTAGGGGCGGCAATGGCCCCTGGCCTCTTTGCATATATAGTTTGATAATTAAATGAGTCCTCAGGGGTTATATCCCTCTTTATATAGGGTGGCAGTGGCATTCTTCCGATCTCTTTTAGTGCCTCAATAAATGGCATTTCTGATTCAAAGACTATCTGTGCCTTTCCATCCCTATAGCCATTTACCCTTGCCTTTATCCCTTTTTGAAAAAATATATAGCTTCCTTCTTTTGGCCTCCTTGATGCCTTTATTAGGCACCTTGACTCAAATATAGAGGACCTTGCCTTTTCTGGATCAAATTCTAAGAGCAATACCTCTACCTTTCCCCCTGTCTCCTTTCTGCCAAACAGGCGGGCGGGTATTACCTTTGTGTCATTTATGACCAAGATATTATTTTCATTTAGATAATCTGTAATATTTGAAAAATTGGTGTGGATAATTTCTCTGCTACATCGATTTACTATCATTAATCTACAATCCTCACGTTTTGGGGAGGGATATTGGGCAATAAGGTGCTTGGGCAGGTAGTAATCATAGTCCTCTAGTCTATACATATCAAATATTTTGATTTCAAAAGGAGAGTTTGTCAACGATTACTCAACTGTGACACTCTTTGCCAGATTGCGAGGTTGATCAACATCTGTACCTCTAAATACAGCGGTATAATAAGCAAATAGCTGTAAGGGGATAGTAAGCAGGATTGTTTTTAAAAAGGGATTTGTGGAGGGGATAAAGATTGTATCTTTTGCCTTTTCTTTCACCTCCCTACAATCTTTCTCTGTTACGGCAATGATCTTTCCCCGACGAGAGATTACCTCCTCCATATTACCTAAGACCTTTGTGTATGTCTCACCTTTTGGGGCCAAGATCATTACAGGCATATCTTCATCTATTAAGGCAATTGGGCCATGTTTCATCTCCCCTGCGGCATAGGCCTCGGCATGGATATAGGAGATTTCCTTTAGTTTTAAGGCCCCCTCTAGGGCAATGGGGTAATATATCCCCCTTCCCAAATACAAAAAGTTTCTGGCCCATTTGTATTTAGATGCTAGTCTCTCTATGTCTTGGGCATGTTCTAATATAGTATTTATTTGCCCACTCAACTTTAATAAATCCAAAAGATAGGCCCTTTTTCTCTCCAAATCTATTTTATTTAAGATAGACGCAAGATATAGAGCAAGTAAATATAATAGGGCAATCTGTGTAGTAAAGGCCTTTGTAGAGGCTACACCAATTTCAGGGCCGGCATGGGTATAAATTACACAGTCACACTCCCTTGATAAGGTGCTTCCTAACACATTGCAAATACCTAGGCTTTTTGCACCACTTGCCTTTCCCTTTCTTAATCCGCCCAGTGTATCGGCTGTTTCCCCGGATTGGGAGATAGGGATAAGGAGCATATTTTTATTAATAATTGGGTCTCGATACCTAAACTCTGAGGCCAAATCTACCTCAACAGGGATCCTGCAAAGTTTTTCAAACATATACTTTCCTACTAAACCTGCATGCCAGGAGGTACCGCAGGCAATAAACCAAATCTTTTCTATTTCTCTAAGTTCATTGGGTGTAATTTGAAACTCCTCAAAAAAGATCTCCACCTTGTCTAAATCTATATGTGGGCGTACAGTATCTGAAATGGCCCTTGGTTGTTCAAATATCTCCTTTTGCATAAAGTGTTTATAACCTGCCTTTTCTGCCATAAGTGGACTCCATGGCAGGTCAACTGCCTGAAAGGGCACAGGAGTGCCTGAAAAATCCTTCAGTTCCAATCCCCCTCTACTCAAAATGGCCATCTGCCCATCCTTCATAAATATTACCCTCTTTGTGTAAGGCAATAAGGCCGGGGCATCTGATGCCACAAAGTATTCCCCTTTACCTAGCCCTATAATTAAGGGGCTTTCTTTGCGGATGGCTATCAGCCTCTCTGGCTCCTTGCTACTCAAGGCCAAAAAGGCAAAAGACCCTTTAAGCCTGCTAATGGCCTTTCTTACCGCCTCCTCTAAATTCAAACCTTCTTGGTGGTAGAAATAAACAAGCTGGGCAATGACCTCAGTATCTGTCTCGGAAAGAAAACAGGCCCCTCTTTTTATCAATTCTCTTTTAAGTAATAGATAATTCTCAATAATTCCATTGTGGACTATAGCTACTGACCCTACAACATGGGGATGGGCATTTTTTTCTGAGGGTGCCCCATGCGTAGCCCAACGTGTATGGCCTATACCTACTTTGCCCTTGATGGGCTTACTACGTAATAAACCCTCTAGGTTATATAATTTTCCCTGAGAGCGATGAAAATCTATCTTCCCATTACTAATTACTGCCATACCGGCTGAGTCATATCCTCGATATTCTAGACGTTTTAAACCATCTAATAAAAGAAAAGAACACTCCCTCTCTCCAATATAACCAACAATGCCACACATAGACCCCCCCTCTAAAATTTGCTTAGCAAAAACTAGGCCAAAGAATAAATTGAGAAAACCCCATAATTAGGGAGTTTTTTTATGATAAAAAGGAGAAAAAATATGAAAT
>JAGGTC010000107.1 GCA_021163945.1 Deltaproteobacteria bacterium
AATGACCTAATGGTACTGGACAGGGAGGTGATGAAGGCCTATAACCAAGAGCCTGATCTTTGTTGGGAGTGTTATAATTGTGTAAAGATCTGTCCTCAGCAGGCCATAGTCATGAGGGGTTATGCTGACTTTATGCCACTAGGAAGTAGCGTTATTCCCTTAAGGGGTACAGATTCTATTATGTGGACATGTAAGTATAGGGATGGGACAGTGAAGCGGTTTAAGTTTGCTATCAGGACTACACCAGAGGGCTCCATTGAGCCTTATGCAGGCTATCCACCAATGGATAGGTCAAAGATTGATGATCTTTATCTCTATTCAGAGCCAGATACCCTAATGGGTAAAGAGATTCCTCTACCACCTAGTAAAAAATAAATAAGGAGGTAAGATTATGGGTTTGACAAGTGCAGACTTTGAAGTAGTCGAGATGGACACCGATTTATTAATAATCGGTGGGGGTATGTCTGCCTGTGGGGCAGCTGTAGAGGCAAAATACTGGGCAGGTGATGACATCAAGGTCCTATTGGTAGATAAAGCTGCAATGGAGAGGAGTGGTGCTGTAGCTCAGGGTCTTTCTGCAATAAATACCTACCCTGGATGGACCAGAGATGAAAATACCATAGAGGACTATATAAGGTACGTCACACAGGACTTAATGGGTATCTCAAGGGAAGACCTGGTCTGGGATATGGCTACCCATGTGGATGGTTCTGTCCACCTCTTTGAAAAGTGGGGACTCCCTATCTGGAAGGATGCAGAGGGAAAGTACATCCATGAAGGCAGATGGCAGATAATGATCCATGGTGAATCCTATAAACCCATTGTTGCAGAGGCGGCAAAGAAGGCACTAGGTGAAGGAAATTACCTTGAACGTGTATTTATCGTAAAGCTCCTCCTAGATGAGAAGGAGCCAAACAGGATAGCTGGTGCGGTCGGTTTTAGTGTAAGGGAGAATAAGTTCTATGTGATCAAGTGCAATGCTGCAATTGTGTGTACAGGCGGTGGGGTGCACATCTTCAGGCCTCGTTCGGTCCAAGAGGGATTAGGAAGGACATGGTATCCGCCTTGGAGCACTGGTTCTACATATGCCATGATGGGGCAAGTAGGTGCCAAACTCACACAGATGGAGGTAATATTTATCCCTGCCAGATTTAAAGACGGATATGGCCCAGTAGGTGCATGGTTCCTATTCTTTGCAGCAAAGGCCACGAATATAGATGGCGAAGAATACATGGTCAAAAATGCACCTGAGTTTGAGAAATGGGCCCCCTATGGAACTATTAAGCCACTTCCTACCTGCCTGAGAAATCATGCCATGATTGTAGATATGCGGGAAGGTAAAGGGCCTCTCTTTGTGCGTACAGATTTAGCTATGCAGGAGATTATTAAGAAGGATCCAAAGAGGGTAAAGACAGTAGAGTCTGAGGCCTGGGAAGACTTTTTGGACATGACCATAACACAGGCAGACCTATGGTGTTCCTATAATATCCATCCAGAAAAAGAGCCATGGGAGATTATGCCGGCAGAGCCATACTTCATTGGTTCCCACTCTGGTCAGGGAGGTGCCTGGTGCAGTGGTGATCCAAGGATCTCTCCCCCTGAGTATTGCTGGGACTACAAGGGTGTAGTTTATAACAGGATGACCACTGTAAATGGCCTGTTTGCAGCAGGTGATGGGTGTGGTGGAAATCCACACAAGTTCTCATCCGGTTCCCATGCAGAGGGCAGGATTGCAGCAAAGAATGCTATTAAATTCATCCTAAACAATAGGGACTTTAAACCTACCATAGGCGATGTCCAGAAACTAAAGGAAGAGGTATTAAGACCACTAGACACATTTGAAAAGCACAAGGGCTATACATCGGTACCCGATATAAATCCTAACTATATAAGGCCAAGGCAGATGCTCCATAGGATTATGAAGTGTATGGATGAGTATGCAGGTGGTGTTAGTACTATGTATACCACCAATAAGCCTATGCTTGAGAAGGCACTACAGCTCCTTAAATTTATGAAAGAGGACTCAGAGAAACTGGCAGCAGAGAATCTCCATGAACTTATGAGGTGCTGGGAGAACTACCACAGGATCTGGGCTGCAGAGGCCCATGTAAGGCACAAGCTCTTTAGGGAAGAGACAAGGTGGCCAGGCTATTACTACAGGTCTGACTTCCCAAGGATGGATGATGAGAACTGGAGGGTATTTACTGTTTCACAATATGACCCTGCAAGTGGTGAGTGGAAGATGGAGAAGGTGCCTTATATCTCAATACTTTAAGTATTTGGCTCCAGGTGCTTAGCACCTGGAGCTTTTTATTATTTATAATTGGAGGAATAGATGGCAGGGGAAAAGGCTGTATCTGAGACTGTCTTGGTAGTTGGGGGAGGAATGAGTGGGGTCACTGCGGCAGTAGAGATAGCTGAAGTAGGTTATGATGTTATAATTGTAGAAAAGAGGCCATACCTAGGTGGGAGGGTAGTTCAGTTATACCAATATTTTCCAAAGCTTTGTCCCCCTTTATGTGGGATGGAGATAAACTATAGGCGGATAAAAAGTAACCCCCGTATAAAGGTATTCACACTGGCTGAGGTACAGGGTATCTCAGGTCAAGAAGGTAATTTTGATGTAACTATAAAGATAAACCCAAGGTATGTTAATACAAATTGCACTGCCTGTGGAAAGTGTGTGGATGCCTGCCCCATTGAAAGACCAAGTGAATTTGACTATGGATTGGGAAATACAAAGGCCATTTATCTACCATATGAGATGTCATTTCCTATGAAATATGTAATTGATGATAAATACTGTGATAAGTGTGGAAAGTGTGTAGAGGCGTGTCCTTATAATGCTATTGATCTAAATGAGGCACCTAAGGACTTTACTGTAAAGGTAGCCTCAATTGTCTGGGCCACTGGGTGGAGGCCATATGATGCTACAAAGATGGATAATTTGGGGTTTGGCCAATATAAAAATGTCATTACAAATGTGATGATGGAGAGGCTTGCTGCCCCTAATGGGCCAACAAAGGGAAAGATTGTACGTCCATCTGATAATGGCTCCATTGAGAGTGTGGCCTTTGTCCAGTGTGCTGGTTCAAGGGATGAGAACCACCTACCTTTTTGCTCTGCCATATGTTGTTTGGCCTCTATGAAACAGGCTACCTATGTAAGGGAACAATACCCCACTGCCAAGATATATATCTTTTATATAGACCTGCGTCCCTTTGGTAGATTTGAGGAATTCTACAATAGGGTAAAGCAGGATGAGAATGTCTTTTTTATCAAGGGGAAGGTAGCAAAGGTTACAGAAAACCCCAACACAAAGAAAATAACAGTTGAGGCCGAAGATATCTTATCTGGTGTGAAGACAAGGAAGGAAGTAGACTTGGTAGTCTTGGCCACAGGGATGGAGCCTACAACGAGGGGTGAGAAATTGCCTTTTGAGGCCATGTGTGATGATTTGGGTTTCTTGGTCTCCGATCTTCAAAGACCAGGGATTTATCCGGCTGGTTGTGTAAGGATGCCTATGGATGTGATGACATGTGTAAAGGATGCGACTGCAGCAGCGCTGAAGGCAATTCAATCCATTGTGAGGAGGTAATTCATGGAAAAAAAGATCGGAGTTTATATTTGTACAGGTTGTGGTATTGGTGATTCTCTTGATATAGAGAGGCTATCCAAGGTAGCCACTGAGGAATTCAATGTGCCTATTTGTAAAACACACGCGTTTTTGTGTGGGGAGGAAGGCCTTAGATTAATAAAAGAAGACATTAACAAGGAGGGTGTGAATACCGTTCTGATAGCTGGTTGTTCACCACGTGTAAATTGGGATGTCTTCAATTTTGGTACAAATATCATTGTAGAACGTGCAAATATTAGGGAGATGGTCGTTTGGTCCCACCCCCCTGGTGAGGATACACAAGAACTGGCAGAGGACTATTTGAGGATGGGGATTGCTAGGGCAGAGAAGGTTGAGATACCAGAGGGATATATGCCCGAAGAGGAGTATAATAAGACAATCCTTGTTGTGGGTGGTGGAATTTCTGGTATGACCGCCGCCCTAGAGGCGGCAAAGGCAAATTATCAGGTTGTAATAGTAGAGAAACAGGCAAAATTAGGTGGATGGGCAGCAAAGTGGGCAAAACAATTCCCAAAGCACCCACCATATCAGATGTTAGAGGACACAGGGATATCTTCTAAGATTAAAGAGGTGGAGGCAAATTCCAATATAAAGGTCTATACCTCAACAACTGTAAAAAAGGTAGAAGGGCAACCAGGGGCCTTTAATGTTATTTTATCCCAAAATGGAAAGGAAGAGGGTATAAAGGTTGGTTCAATTATTCTGGCCACTGGTTGGAAACCTTATGATCCGACAAGGCTTGAGCACCTTGGTTATGGAAGATGCTCCAATGTAATCACAAATATCCAAATGGAGGAGATGGCTGCTGAGGGAAGGATTACACGCCCATCTGATGGGAGGCCTGCAGAAAGTGTGGTCTTTATTCAGTGTGCGGGGCAAAGGGACCCAGAACACCTTCCCTATTGTTCTTCTGTGTGCTGTTTGGTCTCTCTAAAGCAGGCGATGTATGTAAGGGAGAGGAACCCAAATGCAAAGGTCTACATCATCTATAGGGATATGCGCACCCCTGGCCAATATGAGATGTTTTATAAAAAGGCCCAAGACGATGAAAATATCTTTTTAACAAAGGGTGATATAGTAGGCGTTACAGAGGATGGTGATAAGAGTGTCATTGTGGAAGTAGATAACACACTGCTTGGAGAAAAGATCAGTATTAAGGCAGACTTGGTGGTTTTGGCCACAGGTATGGTCTCTACCTTAGAAGGTATACCCAATACCATAGAGGAGGTATATGCACAGTATGGCCTGACAGGTGAGGAAGAGGTGGCCAAGATAAAGGAGGTAATAGCCAGCAAGCCCCAGCCGTGGGAGGGTGTACTTAATCTTGATTATAGACAGGGGCCTGAGGTACCATTTCTACAATCAAGTAGTTTGAAGAAGCTCTCTGATTTTCCAGACTCAAACTTTATCTGCTTTCCTTATGAGTCAAGGAGGACAGGTATATATGTAGCAGGGTGTGTAAGGCAGCCTATGGATATGGATGCAGCTATAAAAGATGCTACAGGGGCAGCGCTAAAGGCCATTCAGTGCATGGAGCTTGAATCAAGGGGCAGGACAGTTCATCCAAGGTCACTTGACTTGAGCTATCCTATCTTTTTCCTGCAGAGGTGTACGCAGTGTAAGAGGTGTACAATGGAATGTCCATTTTCTGCCTTAGAAGAGGATGAGAAGGGGACCCCAAAGCCAAATCTATTCCGCTGTCGTAGGTGTGGTATATGCATGGGTGCATGTCCAGAGAGGATCATTGGATTTAAAGACTATAATGTGGATATTATCTCTTCTATGATAAAGGCCATTAACGTACCTTATGAGGATGAGGAGCCCAAATTTAGGATATTGTGTTTTGCCTGTGAGAACGATGCCTATCCAGCACTTGATATGGCTGGGATTAATCACCTTAGCTACGATGTTTCTCTAAGGGTCATTCCAGTACGCTGCCTTGGTTCGGTAAATATGGTCTTTATTAGTGATGCCCTATCTAGGGGGATAGATGGTATACTCTTGTTGGGCTGTGTTTTAGGGGATGACTATCAGTGCCATTTTGTCAGAGGGAGTGAATTGGCCAATTATAGGCTAGGTAAGGTGGGGGAAACCTTACAAAGGTTGGCCTTAGAGGCAGAGAGGGTGCATATGGAGCAGGTAACGATTACGGACTACTATAAGCTTCCTAAGATAATCAATGAGTTTGTAGAGAAGGTAAAGGAAATAGGTGCTAATCCATTTAAGGGATTTTAGGAGGAAAAAATGGCAGAGATACTGGAACCTGATGTAAATTTTATCAAACAGATTAGGGGCCTAGGAGGGGCCTCTCTTAAGGTTTGCTACCAATGTGCTACCTGTTCTACTGTATGTCCTTTATCCACAGATGATAACCCCTTTCCTCGAAGGGAGATGATTTGGGCACAATGGGGATTGAAGGATAGACTGATCAAAGACCCAAACATCTGGCTGTGTCACCAATGTAATGATTGTTGTAAGTATTGCCCAAGGGGGGCAAGGCCTGGCGATGTGATGGCCGCCTTAAGGGCCTATTGCATAAGTGAGTATGCAGTTCCAAAGTTCTTGGCAAAATGGCTCCAAGACAAGAGATACCTTCCAGTCCTCTTGGCCATTCCGGTAATCTGGTTTCTATTCATAATTGCTGTTACTACTGGGTTTCATATCCCAAAAGGGGAGGAGATAGACCTGGCTGAGTTTATTCCAGTAATATGGGGGGTAGACCTTACCTTTATTCCATTAAGTGTTTTAGTGATTATCTCATTTGCGATGAGCATCTCTAGGTTCTGGAGGGATATGAAGAGGGTAAACTTAACGCCTGAGCAGATTGCTGCAAGAGGAGGGTGGTTAAATATTATTATTACCCCTATAAAAGAGATATTGGCCCATCAAAGGTTTTCAAAGTGTGGTGTAAAAAAGACAAGGTTTTATTTTCACTTTCTCATATTGTGGGGCTTTGTTGGGCTTGCTATTGTAACTGCTCTTGTATTTTTTAGGATGGATATATTGGGTATACACGGTCACATATCTATGAAAAATCCTATAAAGTGGCTTGCAAATCTAGCTGGTCTCTCTTTGCTCCTTGGTTCATTGATCTTGCTCTCTGATAGGATCAGCGATAAGGAGACACCTTCTACCTATTTTGATTGGAGTCTTGTTATCCTTGTACTTTCTTTGGCAGTTACAGGTTTCTTGACAGAGTTTTTAAGGCTGGGGGGATTAGCAGGCCTGGCCTGTTTTTTTTACTTTCTTCACCTAGTGTCAGTGTTTTATCTTATTGCCTATTTACCATTTTCAAAACTGGCCCACCTAGTCTATAGGACTGTTGTTATGATTTATGAGAGGTATGAAGGCGGTATATAGGTTAATATTTTTTTATTGACAAATCTGAGAAATTGGTTTATACTGAGCAGAAATTTTAAGGGGGTGAGCACAACGTAAAAAAACCAAAAAATAGAAAGGAGGGAAGGATATGACTGCAGAAGAATTAGCAAAGGTAGCGGAAGAGGCAATAAAGTATAGGAAGGAGGAATTAGGGGTAAAGACAGAGGTCAAATATGAGGAAGTGAGGATCTATACAGACGAAGAGCTAAAAAACTATACAGATGAGGACATAAAGGCCTTCAAGTGCAAACACGATATCCCTGATCTATTGGAGTTAGAAAAGGGGCCATGGCCAAGCTTTGTCTCTGATGCTATAAGGGAGGCAGTCCATAGGAGAAATCTTCCAGATGACAAGGTGCTGATGGCAAAGGATTGTGTTGAGGACCTACTTGGCCAACTTCAGTTGTCTTACATAGATAAGGAGACCCATTGGAAACATGGAGGTATTGTAGGTGTATTTGGATATGGTGGAGGTGTTATTGGAAGGTATTCTGATGCACAGGAGAAGTTTCCAGGGATATGGGCATTCCATACCCTAAGGATCAATCAGCCAGCCAGTAAGTTTTATACGACTGACTATTTAAGGGCACTCTGTGACATCTGGGAATACAGAGGCAGTGGTCTTATGAATGTGCATGGTTCCACAGGTGATATTGTCTGTTTAGGGACTGTTACTGAGCAGCTAGAGCCAATGTTCTTTGATTTGACCCATGACCTTGGTGTAGACCTGGGTGGTTCTGGTTCAAATCTGCGTACACCTTCTTGTTGTATGGGGAAGGCACTTTGTGAATTTGCCATGTTTGATACCCAGGATATGTGCTATGAATTAACCATGCATTATCAGGATGAGTTACATAGGCCAGCATTCCCCTATAAGTTTAAGTTTAAGTTTGATGGCTGTCCAAATTGCTGTGTGGCCTCCATTGCCCGTGCTGATATGTCATATATTGGTACATGGAGGGATGAGATCAGGATTGACCAGGAGGCAGTAAGGGCATATGTAGCAGGTGAGATTCCACCAAATGCAGGTGCCCATGCTGGAAGGGAGTGGGGAAAGTTTGATATCCAAAGAGAGGTAATTGACCTCTGCCCAAGCAAGTGCATGGAGTGGGATGGAAAGGTACTAAAGATTGACAACAAAGAGTGCGTACGTTGTATGCACTGTATAAATGTTATGCCCAGGGCACTTAGGGTAGGAGAAGATACTGGAATTAGCATCCTTTTTGGTGCAAAGGCCCCAATCCTTGAAGGTGCACAGATGTCACTTTTGACTATCCCATTTATGAAGAGTGAGAGGCCTTATGACAATGTCAAAGAGCTTGTTGATAAGGTTTGGGAATGGTGGATGGAAGAGGGCAAGAACCGTGAGAGATTAGGTGAGCTCATCCAGCGCTTTAGCCTCCAGAAATTCCTAGAAGTAATAGGTGTACCGCCAATGCCTCAGATGATTAAAGAACCACGTTCTAATCCATATGTGTTCTGGAAAGAAGAAGAGGTACCAGGAGGATGGGAGAGGACTATTGAGGAATATAGAAAGAGACATCCAAGATAAAAGAGGAGGTGCGATATGTCATTAGGGAAACTTGGCTATTATAACCCAGATAAGCCTATGGAGAATAGGATCACTGACATTGGTCCCCCACACTACTATGTCATGTTTCCACCCGTAATAAAGAAAAACTATGGAAAGTGGTTATATCATGAGATTGTAGAGACAGGGATTATAAAGAGGGTCTCTGAGACCGGAGATACAATTTGGGTAATAAGGTGTGGTGCCCCAAGGTTTATGAGTGTTGAACATGTTCGTGAGATCTGCGATATTGCTGATAAATATTGTGATGGGTATGTGAGGTTTACTACCAGAAATGCGATTGAGTTTATAGTGACAAGCGAAGATAAGATGAAGGCCCTAAGAGATGATTTGATGAGCAGAAAGCATGTGGGTGGAAGCTATAAGTTCCCTATTGGTGGGACTGGTGCAGGCATCACAGGCATTGTCCACACCCAAGGGTGGATCCACTGCCATACCCCGGCTACTGATGCATCTGGCATGGTAAAGTCTGTAGCAGATGACCTCTTTGAATACTTTAGGGATATGAAGCTTCCAGCAAAACTGAGGGTCTCCATGGCATGCTGTCTAAATATGTGCGGTGCAGTCCACTGCTCTGATATTGCCATGTTGGGTTATCACAGAAAACCACCTATAGTAGATGATGAGTGGATAGATAAGCTTTGTGAGCTTCCACTGGTAGTGGCTGCCTGTCCAACAGGTGCTGTTAGTCTAGGAAAGACTGAGTCTGGTCTACCTACTGTAAAGATCAAGAAGGACAGGTGTATGTTCTGTGGTAACTGCTATACGATGTGTCAGTGTACCCCACTGGCAGATAAGGAGGGGGATGGTGTAGTTATCTTGGCAGGTGGAAAGATATCAAACAGGATATCCCCACCAAAGTTCTCAAAGGTAGTAGTTCCTTATCTACCCAATGAGCCCCCAAGGTGGCCATCAGTGGTCAAGACCGTAAGGCAGATAGTGGAGGCCTATGCAAGGGATGCAAGGAAATATGAGCGTCTAGGAGACTGGGCAGAGAGGATCGGTTGGGAGAGGTTCTTTGAAAAGACAGGTCTCCCATTTACAGAAAAGAGCATTGATGATTACCGCCTGGCCTATGATACCTACAGGACAACCACCCAGTTTAAGTATACTGAGCACGCATGGGCGGTATCCAAGGCCGTAGGCGGTATTTAAAAATTTTGATTTAAAAGGAGTTTAGGAACATGGGCTTAGACGAAATAAAAAAGGCCATTGTGGATTATGCTACAAAGGTAAAGAAGAGCAAGTTCTATTTTAAGGATATGGAAAAGGCAGTGAAAAAAGTAATCCCTGATGCAAAGTCAAGGGATATAAAGAAGGCAGCAACTGAGTTGGTAAATGAGGGCACATTGATATTCCACTCTACTGGGAGTACTACCCTATACGGTCTGAAAGGAAGGGGCGTTTCGCTAGAGGCAGAGGAGAAGGGCGAGGCATAACAATAAGGGGCAACTGGAAACAGTTGCCCCCTTTATCATTTTTACAAAGGTAAACTATTCCCTTTTTCTAATCTTTTTTATTGACAATATTAAGACTTCTATTATAAAATCCCCTACAAATGGAGAAATCTAAATTCTGTCTATTTATCCATGTAAATCAATGGGCCCCAATAGAGTGGTCAGATACTGTCCCTATCTCTGAAGGCTATATCCTGGCCTACCTTAAAAAACATGGTTTTTTTGGAAAAATTTTAGGAGATTTTTCAAACATGCCCCTTAGACCATCTGTCTTGGTGGACGCTATTAAGACTTACAGACCCATTATCTTGGGCTTTACTACCTATCAAGAAAATATAGAGAGGGTTAGACTGTGGGCCAGGTATGCAAAGAGGATTGATCCAAAGATCAAGGTCATAATAGGTGGCCCCCAAGTTACATTTATGCCTGCCCTCGCCCTAAAACACATGCCTGAAATAGACTTTCTATGTAGGGGGGAGGGTGAGGAGGTAATGCTCAATCTAGTTAAGGCACTGATTGAG
>JAGGTC010000037.1 GCA_021163945.1 Deltaproteobacteria bacterium
TCCAATGCCCAGTATTATCTCCATAAAATCCCCAATGACAGGCAGCACAATATCTGCTTATAGAATGAGAAGCACCTGAATAATCCCCTGAACTAGCAGCACCACAATATTCATTATGGTCACTTGAGCTTACAGTATACTCCCAATCATTATCCTCTATACCTGCAACCCCATAAAAATTATATGAACCTTCCTGAAAGGTATATGGATGAAAGGCAGTAAAGCTTAAAAACCTATACTTAACCTCTTCATCATCACCTACAACTGGGCCACTATCATCTGCATGATGCTTTGGGTCATGACAAAAGACACATTTAGTAAGCACCATATTGCCACTACCATGACAACAACTGCAGGTTTTACCACTCACAAGACCAGGGGTTTCAGTAAAATTGCTATCTTGACCTACACCAGGGATATCTGTTACATTGTGGCCACATTCATCACAGCCATGAGCTACCCAATAAAAATTTCCACCTGCAAGGGTATTTGTTCCATAACTTGGTTCATTTTCAGAAAAGACATAAGGGGTAGTATTTTTGCCATCATTTTCCCCTGTATGGCAACCAACACAGTCATTTACCAACAAATTCTGGTAAGGCCCTTCAGTACCCCACCCTGAAAGTACATCCCCATGCTGACTATAGTGCATGGTATGACAATTGGAACAAAGACCGCTTACCCTTGCTAGAACATAAGGGGAGAAAAAAAACACTGTTAAGATTATAAAAATAACAGTCCTCACACCTAGCTTTATTACCTTTTTTAATAAATTTGTCAATTTTTTAATATATGACACCCCGTCTGGCAATGCTATTGACACCCTATCAAATGAATGCTAGTTTGAAAAAAAAGTGGAGGAGAAACAATGTTTGGCATTGGTTTGCCAGAGTTATTGATCATTTTGTTCATTGTTTTAATCATCTTTGGGGCAAGTCGCCTCCCAGAGATCGGGAGTGGTTTAGGCCAGGGCATTCGTAATTTTAGAAAGGCATTTAAATCAGAGGACAAGACTATAGACATCACGTCTGAAAAGGAACTGGAAGAAAAAGAGAAAAAGCCATAGGTATGGATATCTTAAAAAAATTTGTTGATTTTTTCACCTCAGCCAGACTTACCATATTTTTGTTAATCATTTTGGCGATTTTTTGTATTATTGGCACACTTATCCCAGAACCAAGGCTTTGCCTTAAATATTTTGGTAAATTTGGTGCGGGCCTAATAGATGCATTGTCTCTTTATGATGTATACCACACTGTTTGGTTTCGCTGGCTCTTGGGTCTTTTGGCAATAAATTTGACTATCTGTTCCCTAAAACGCTTTCCAAAGACATGGAGATTATTACACGCCCATAAAAAAAAGACTATTAACAATGAGTTTTTACAACGTCTATCATTTCATAAGCGTATAACCTTTAAGGTCCCACTTGATGCAGTAAAGGATGAACTATTTCGGATCACAAAGAGAAATTTTAGACAAGTTGAAGTAGAAAAGGCTCCTAATTACTACATTTTGCATGGACGTAAAGGGCATTTAGGCCATCTAGGCCCTTATATTATTCATATTAGCATTTTAATTATCTTGATTGGGGGAATAATCAACTCTAAATTTGGTTTTTCTGGTATAATGTTAATTCCTGAGGGTGAGGCAAGCAATCAAATCTTTATCCGCTCTAAACACCATAAGACATTGAGGCTACCATTTGCCATTAGGTGTGATAAGTTTATTTTAGAGTCCTATGAGTCAGGCCTGCCTAAGCAATATATCTCTAAAGTTACTGTTATAGATGGAAATAAAAAGATTCCTAAAATAATAAAGGTTAATAGCCCCTTAGATTATGGAGGTATACGCTTTTATCAGGCAAGCTATGGTGTAGCACCACAGCCAGATATGGTCTTTGAGATAATTTCACGGAGGGACAAGAAGGTATCTATTGTCAAAGTGGGTTTTAATCAGCCTGCCCCACTGCCTGATAATCAAGGTACATTTAGGGTAGTAAGGGTTGAGCCTGACCTGATGGGTGTTGGGCCAGCCTTTCAAATAAGGCTAAAAAGGTCTAAAAATACACAAGATTTTTGGGTATTAGAGAGATACCCACGTTTTGATGCCATTCACCGCCATGATAAATATATATTTGTAATAAAGGATTATACAAGGTATACAGGTCTTCAGGCAACAAAAAATCCTGGGATATGGGTAGTGTGGATAGGTAGTATAATACTTATTTTTGGATTATTTGTAAGCTTTTTTGTAATCCCACAAAGGCTTTGGATAAGGGCTGAGCCCAGGGATAAAGGCTGTACGGTAATAGTAGGGGGGATGGCCTATAAACATCGTCCGGCCTTTTCCAATTTCTTTGAAACATTTGTAAAAGGGGTAAAAGATGTGGAACATAAAGGTCCTTAGCTATGTTACATTTCTTTATTTGATCTGTTTTTTATTCTACTTGGGGGTTTTGATCTTTCGTTATAGACGTTTGGCAAAAGTGGCTACTGGCTTTACTATATTCACCTTATTGGTACACACTGTTGGTATAGGTCTAAGGTGGATAGAATCTCACCGCCTAGGTATAGGACATGCCCCACTTTCTAATCTTTATGAGTCCCTTGTCTTTTTTGCCTGGTGTATTACTGCAATTTATTTGGCAGTAGAGAAAAAATATAAAAATCCCCTATTTGGGGCATTTACTATGCCATTTTCTTGTCTGACCATGGCATATGCCTCCTTTTCACCTGATGTAAACAGCAGGCTTGAACCCTTACTGCCTGCCCTAAAGAGCAATTGGCTTATTATCCATGTAATTACTTGCTTTTTGGCCTATGGGGCATTTGCCGTAGCATGTGGTTTGAGCATAATCTATCTATTAAAAAGGCGAGGAGGAAAGGTCTGGGATGTCTTCCCCTCATTAGGGCAACTGGATAATTTGAATTATCAAATCGTAACATTTGGTTTTATTTTTCTTACTATTGGCATTATTACAGGGGCAGTTTGGGCAGATAAGGCATGGGGAAGCTATTGGAGTTGGGACCCAAAGGAGACATGGTCATTAATTACCTGGTTTATTTATGCAATTTTCATCCATTGTCGTCTGGTAAGGGGCTGGCGGGAGGCAAGGATGGCCACTGTCTCCATTATTGGCTTCCTATCAGTACTATTTACATATTTTGGGGTAAGTTTCTTGCTCTCAGGCCTTCATAGTTACGCCAAGCCAAGTTAGCAGGGATACTATGATTTCCTTTCAAAAGAGTATGTTTTATGAAATGATAGCCCACGCTGGGCCAATGGCCAAGTTTGTCTTGGCAGTCTTGCTCTTTATGTCTATCCTCAGTTGGGCAGTAATGTTGGCAAAGTGGTTTTTGTTTAAGAAGGCAGGTATTCAGACAAAGGGCTTTTTAGAGCAATTCTGGCGCAGTGATGATCTAAACTTTATCTTTAACCAGGCCAAAAATTACAATAAGGCCCCTGTAAGCCATATATTTCAAGAGGGCTATTTGGCCTTAAAGAAAAAGATAGATACAGGCCTCCCAGACGATGATGTACTATATATAGAAGATATTAGAGAGAGTATGCGTAAATCTGCCTACTCTGAAAGGCTTCGCCTGGCCCAGGGAATGAGTCTTCTGGCCACAGTAGGGAATACTGCCCCATTTGTTGGTCTGTTTGGTACAGTATGGGGTATTATGCGTGCCTTTCATGATATTGGGATGACTGGGGAGGCATCTTTGGCCCAAGTGGCACCAGGTATCTCTGAGGCCCTGATTACTACTGCATTTGGTCTGGCAGCAGCCATCCCTGCGGTCATGGGCTATAATTACTTTAGTCACCGTCTGAGGGAACAAGAAGTAGGTATGGAGGCATTCATTACTGATTTGACCAATAAGATTAGATGGTACTTTCTTAGAGGTAAAAAGGAATGAGGGATTTTAATGGTTTTATGGCAGATATAAATGTGACCCCCTTGGTTGATGTGATGCTAGTCTTATTAATTATATTTATGATCACTGCACCTATGTTTACCTATGGCCCAAAGGTCAATCTACCTGAGACTACATCTAAACCTATGCCTATCAAGGTAGAGCCACTAATTATTACCATAAATAATAAATGCCAGATCTTCCTTGACCACTATAAGGTGCCTATAAAGGGGCTATCTAGGAAATTGAAGTCTGCTGTTGCTGCTCACCCAAAAAGGGATGTCCTCCTTCAAGCAGACAAAAAGGTACCTTATGGATATGTTGTCAAGGTAATAGATGAGATAAGATTGGCAGGTATAAAGAACCTTGGTTTGGTCACCAAGCCACTTACCAAAAAATAATGTATAGGGAAGGTGTCTTTAAAATATCCTTTTTTGTATCCATCTTTATGCATTTAACGATATTTACACTGGCTAGTTTTATAGGCCCAAAAATAAGGCATATCCACTTTGGCCCAATCTATCAAGTAAGACTAGTTAGCCTCCCTGTGATAGAGGAAGGGCCTAAAGTTTTTAAAAAAGAAAAAAAGGTGGCAGGGGTAAAGACTGCAAAAAAGAAGGCCATACCCTTAGTCAAAGGGAAGAAAAAGAGCAGAATAGGTAAAAAGGGGGTAAAAGGGACAAAAAATAATATAAGTAAATTGATAGAGGCCAAGGTAAAACAGATTGAAGAGAGACTGGCCAAAAAAAGGGTAGAGATGGCGATAGCTGGCATAGAGGCCAGATTAAAAGGATCTGGTATATCGGTTGGGAGTTATCAAGAAAAAGTCCCTGCTAATTTGGGTTTAAAATTCCAGATCTATTATCAAGAAATTTGGGAAAAGATAAAAGGTAATTGGGTCTTACCTACCTTTCTCCTAAAGGGTAAGGAGGCAGTAGAGGCAGTAGTGGTGGTTAAGATTGCCAAAAATGGAGACATCATCGATAAGTTTTTTGAGAAAAAATCGGGGATTTCTGTATTTGATGAGTCAGTAATTGAGGCCATTGACCACTCTAGCCCCCTACCCCCTTTGCCCCAGGGTTATATCTCTCCCTATCATGAATTAGGCATACGTTTTAGGTGGAAAAAAGAGAAATGAAAAAATTTATTCCTTACTCCTTACTTTTTGCTTTTTACCTCTTACTTTCTTACACATTTTCCTATGCCAGGGTCTACATTGATATTACTAAGCCAGGTCAAGAGAAGATACCCATTGCTATTCCTGAATTTTCAGCAGAGGGAAAGGGTAGTGATAAAATAGCCAAAGAGATGTCAAATTTATTGAAAAAAGACTTGGATTTTATAGGCCTTTTTTATATACTTCCACCTGAGGCATTTTTAGGTCCTATTGAAAAGAGGATAGACTTTAGGAAGTGGTATCTTATTGGTGCCCACCTTCTTATAAGGGGAAAGGTAAAGGTAGATGAAAATACTATAGAGGCAGAGCTTTCTCTATATGATGTCAAATTGGGTAGACGCCTTGTGGGGAAAAAATATTATGGAAGAATAAGTCAGTACCGCTATATTGTTCATAGATATGCCGATGAGGTAATTAAGGCCCTAATGGGTGAGTTTAGCATTTTTCAGACCAAGATCGCATTTGTGTACAATATGTCAGGGAATAAAGAGATCTATCTAATGGACTTTGATGGTTATAATCCCCGGCCTTTGACAAAGCTAAATACCATTTCACTAAGCCCCACTTGGCATCCCAAAGGAGACAAACTGCTTTTTACAAGCTATAGAGGAAAGGGGCCTGAGGTATACTTATTAGAGCTTAAGAGTGGGAGGATCAGGAGGCTCATTCACTATCCAGGCATTAATATTGCGCCCGCCTTTTCTCCTGATGGAAAAAATATTGCAGTAACCTTGAACAAGGGAGGGAAACAAGGTATCTATTTAGTCGATAAAGATGGGCATATAAAGATGTGTTTGGTTAAACACTGGGGAATCAATGTCTCTCCTAGCTTCTCTCCTGACGGGAAGAGGATGGCCTTTGTCTCTGATCGTGGAGGTAGTCCACAAATCTATATTTTGGATTTGACCAAAAAGGCCATAAGTCGTCTTACCTTTGAGGGGGGTTACAATACCTCTCCGGTTTGGTCGCCAAAAGGGGATTTGATTGCATATACAGGTTTGGTAAATGGGTATTTTCAGATATTTACAATAAGACCAGATGGAAGTGAGCTAAAACAGCTTACTTATGATAAAGTTAATCATGAAAGCCCAAGCTTTTCACCAGATGGAAATTTTTTGGCCTTTAGCAGAAATGGGGAAATATACATATTAAGGCTATTTGATGGCTATTTTTTCCCTGTTGGCAAACTCCCTGGGATGCAGACACAACCTCGTTGGTCACCAAGATTAAAATATTAAAAGAAAGGAGGTGAGATGAGTGAGGCGTTATCAGATTCTATGGGTTGGTTTTTTAATTGTATTTTTTGCCCTCTCCTGTGCCAGAAAGGAGGTAGCTGAGCATAAGGTAGTAACACCAGTCCCAGGAGTAAAAAAGGCGGCTCCCAAAGAGAAAATGCCAGAGGAACTTAGGGCAAGGCCAATAGAGGAGGCAAAAATTAGAGAGGAGGAACTAGCAAGGGAAAGGATGTTAAAGGAGGAGGCCTTAAAGGAGGAGATAGCTGCATTTGAGGAGGAGGATATCCACTTTGATTTTGATAAATATAATATTCGCCCAGATGCTGCAGAAATCTTAAAGAAAAAGGCGGAGTGGCTCAAGGAGCACCCTAATGTTCATGTGCTTATTGAGGGACATTGTGATGAGCGGGGTACAGAGGAATATAACCTGGCCTTGGGTGAGCGCAGGGCCAACAGCACTAAGCAATTCTTAATAGGCCTAGGGGTTGATGCTAGCTGTATCTCTACCATCAGTTATGGTGAGGAAAGACCAATAGACCCACGTCACAATGAGGAGGCGTGGGCAAAGAACAGAAGGTGTCACTTTGTGGTAACGAAGTATTAAGAAATAGGCCCAAGCTACAGGCTGTAGTTTATAAAAAGAGGAAAGTTAGGATGAGCCTGTAGCTTGTAAATTATTAAAAGAGGTCTGAGGGATGAAAAGGGTTTTAGTATCTTTATTGGTAGTTATTTTTGCCGCATGTGCTACAAGAAAGGATGTAACATTAATAGAAAAACAACTCATAAACATGGATAGTAGGTTAGATGCATTGGAGAGGGAAAATGTCAGTTTGGTTAAAAAGCTGGCCAAATTAGAAAAGGAGATTAAAAGTATCCAAAAAGTGGATTTTCTTGTTCAGTTGGGTGATGTTCAAACTAATTTAAATAGATTAAATGGGAGGTTAGAGGAAGACAGGTATAAATTAAAAAAATTAAGGGATGAGTTTAATGCATATAAATATGAAACAGAGGCATTTTCTGCCAGACTAAGCTCCCTAGAGGACAAACTCAAAGATCTTGAAAGATTATTAGAAGAACAAAGGGAAAAATTAAGGGCCACAGAATTTAAACTTAAAGGCCCTAAGGGTATATATAATGAGGCCTTAAGACTTTATAAAAAGGGTAAGTATAAAAATGCCAGAGAATTATTTAAAGAATTGTTAAAAACATACCCCAAATCTTCACTTGCAGGGAATGCCCAATTTTGGATAGGTGAGACCTATTTTTGTGAGAAGAGGTTTGAGGAGGCCATCTTGGCATATCAAAAGGTGATAAAGAAATACCCTAAAAATATCAAGGTTCCAGGGGCACTCCTTAAACAGGCACTTTCCTTTGAACTGCTAGGGGATAAGGCCACAGCAAAGGTACTACTCAGACAGTTGATAAGAGAATATCCAAAGACAAAACAGGCCAAGATTGCCAAAAGAAAATTAAGTAACCTCTAAACTTGCAATTAAGTTGCATCAGTGTTATAGATAGGTAATGTGTGAGATCTGTAATCCAGAAAAAATGTTATTGAGCAAAGGTATCTCTCCTACCCCATTGCGTTTGGCAGTACTTGAGCTTTTAGTCTCTGAAAAGAGGAGCTTTACACCTGAAGAGATCCTAAATTGTGTTAGCGCAAAGATGTCTATTAATAAAGTAACTGTGTATAGGATATTGGAAAGGCTACTTAAGGCAGGTTTGATAAGAAGGTTATCTATAGGACGTCCCTTTCGTTATGAAATAGCAGGTAAAGGGCATAAAGTGCATCCCCACTTGATATGTAACTCATGCGGGAAAATAGAGTGTCTTGACCTTTTGGAATTTACCTCTATAATTTCTAGCCTATGCAAACTTTATGGGATTGAAAGTGAAGGGGTTGAGATTTATATAAAAGGAATTTGTAAAAAATGTCAAAAATAGATATTTTAACTTATTTATGCAACTAAGTTGCAAGGAGGGAAGATGAAAGGGAAAGATATTAAAGAGCAGGAGATCATGGTAAGGGAATCTTTAAAGAAGATAAAAAACAAGATTATGGTAATGAGTGGCAAAGGGGGTGTGGGAAAGAGCACAGTGGCTGTCTGTCTTGCTATAGATTTATCAGGGCGTGGATATAAAACAGGCATACTAGATGTAGATATACACGGTCCAAATGTTCCAAGGATGTTGGGTATTAGCGGCTTCTTAGACGTCAGCCCTTCTCAGCTTCTTATCCCAAAGACAATTACTGTAAATCTATCTGCTGTTTCCATTGAGTATCTATTGGCAGATAAGGATCAGGCAGTTATCTGGAGGGGCCCATTAAAACACTCGGCCATTGCCCAATTCATTGGGCAGGTGGCATGGGGTGAGTTGGACTATCTTATAATTGATTCACCACCTGGCACAGGTGATGAGCCCCTTTCTGTAGCACAACTTATCCCGGATGCAAAGGGGATAATAGTGACACAGCCACAAGAGATATCACTTGCTGATGTAAGGAAGTGTATTACATTTTGCAGGCAAATAGAGATGGAGCCTATAGGGATTATAGAGAATATGAGTGGGATTATCTGCCCACATTGTGGAAAAAAATTTTATATATTTAAGTCTGGTGGTGGGGAAAGGACAGCATCGGCAGCAGGCATACCATTTTTGGGTACATTAAGCTTTGACCCTGCAGTAGTAGAGGCCGCCGACGAAGGGAGGCTCCTTATTTATATGTCTGATGAAAAGAGGCCATATAATCAGGACTTTAAAAAGATTACAGACAATGTGATTAAAAGGATAGAGGAAACAAAGGTTGAGCCTGTCTCTTTAGAGGAGATTAGAAAAAGTAAGTGGATAAAAATAGCTATTCCCTTATCTAAAGAAAAGGTAGCACCTTTATATGATGCAGACAGGATAGTTATCTACGAGGTAGTTGATGGTGATATCCGCTATTTGAATACTGTAGAACAAGAAGGACACATAAGGCCTTCAGATATCAAAAATTTCCAAGTAAATTTAATAATAGTTAAAGATATAAAGGACAAGGCAAGATATGTCCTTGATAGAGATAGGATTGGTGTAGTCTCAAATGTCCCTGATCTTCCCCCAGAAAAGTTAATCAAAGAATTTTTGGCAGGTAGTCTAAAATGATAATTAGTGTAGCTAGTGGTAAAGGCGGCACGGGGAAGACAACAATTGCCACTAATTTGGCAGTGTCTTTAGGAAAGGGCATCAAATTTTTAGATTGTGATGTAGAGGAGCCAAATGCCCATTTGTTTTTAAGACCAAATATCGACTATTCTGAGATAGTTACTGTCCCTGTGCCTGAGATAGATCTAGAAAAATGTGATTTTTGCGGGAAATGCGCTGAATTTTGCCAGTTTAATGCAATCTCAGTGATGGGTAAAAATATCCTTACATTCCCTGAACTGTGCCATGGTTGTGGTGGTTGTAGCCTGATATGCCCAAAGGAGGCAATCTCTGAGAGGCCACGTGAAATAGGTATACTAGAGCATGGATTTTCAGGGGAGATAGAGTTTGTGCATGGTAGATTAAAGATCAGAGAGGCAATGGCTGTCCCCCTTATAGAAAGGGTAAAAAAACATATTGATGCAGAAAAGACAGTAATTATCGATGCCCCACCAGGTACATCTTGCCCTGTGATTGCAACTATCAAAAACTCTGATTTTGTCATTTTGGTGACGGAGCCAACCCCATTTGGCCTGCATGATTTGAGATTGGCAGTTGGGGTAGCTAGGGTATTAAGGCTACCTATGGGGATAGTGATAAATCGTGCCGATTTGGGGGACAAAGGGGTTTTTGAATATTGTGAAAAAGAAGGGATTCCAATACTTATAACCATCCCTTTTGAGAGGGAAATAGCAGAAAGCTATGCAAGAGGGAAATTGTTAGCGAAAAAAGATATATGGAAAGATAGGTTTTTGGGGCTTTGGGAAAGGATTAAGGAGCTAGTTAATGCCTAGGGGACATGGATTTGGTAGGGGTTTTAGAAGGTGTAGGTATATGAGCTGGCCCTACACACCATGGGGCTGGCGCTATCCATTATTTAGGAGGGTAGCCAAGGTAGATAGAGAAAAGTGTATTGGATGTGGGAAGTGTGCGGAGAGATGCCCCTTTAATGCAATATCCATTGAAGACAAAAAGGCAAAGGTAAATCCATATTTTTGCAAGGGGTGTGGTGTTTGTACCCTAGTTTGTCCTAAAGGGGCTATAACGCTTGAATATGTATATTAAGGTATTTAAGGA
>JAGGTC010000206.1 GCA_021163945.1 Deltaproteobacteria bacterium
GTGAAGGCATCAGTCCACCACAGCAAATCAGGCTTATGATATATGGCAGGAGAGCACTTAGCCCTCCTGCCTATTGCCTTTCTTATAAGGTATGAGATAGACGATATAGAAAGGTCTTCATCTCCTAAAAAGCTTTGTTCCTATACAGGCATAGTCCTCCTGGCAAAAACCCAAAAACTGATTTTTACTGAATGCCTCATTATTTAAACAGTTTTTTTACCAATTGACATGAGATGGGTAGGTGATACACTTAAAGATATGACAGGACTTATTACATTTGAGGAGATAAAGCAGAGGTATGAAAGTGGTGAGGACCCATTTGCCTTAACCCTAGAAAAGTGGATAAGGATTAAAGAGTTTCTTAATAGGCAAATAAATTACTCAGGGGTTGTTCAGCTATTTGAGGCAGCTACGATGAAGGTCCCATTTTGTCTTGATTATGCCCCAAATTGCAGTCTTTGCCCCCTAGAGAGGATCTGCCAAGGCCCTTCTACTTATCAACAAATCTTAAAGCTCCTTTATTACCTCCTAGCTACAGGAATGCCCTTAGAGAAGGAACCACTTATAGAATTAGTAGACAAACTGATTGAGGAGATAAAAGAGGCCCAGATGGAATGGAAAAAGAGACTGGACTAAATTGTATTAGGGTCATTGGGGCATCCCAGAACAATTTAAAAAATATAAGCCTTGATTTACCTTTAGGAAGGATCACTGTAATCACAGGGGTAAGTGGTTCGGGAAAGTCAAGCCTTGCCTTTGACACACTCTATGCAGAGGGGCAGAGGAGGTATATTGAGACATTTTCCCCCTATGCGCGCCAATTCATTGAGCGCATGGATAGGCCCAAGGTAGAACGGATTGAGGGCATTCTGCCAGCCATTGCCATAGACCAAAAAAATCCAGTAAAGACATCCCGCTCTACTGTAGGTACCATGACCGAGATCACAGATTATGTAAAACTCCTATTCTCTCAAATAGCAATACCTTATTGCCAAGGGTGCAATAGGCCTGTTAGAGAGGATACACCACAAAGTGTATGGGAGGAGATTAGGGATTATTCTGGTAAGAAGGCCATCTTAACATTTCCATATAGGATAGAAGACCCAAATCTGGCAAGGCAGGCACTGCTGCAGCTAGGATTTGATAGAATAGTAGAGGGTGGGGAGATAATTTATCTAGATGAGGCAAATCTTAGGCCCGATGAGGAGATTTATATACTTGTAGATAGATTCCTAATAAAGGAAGAGAATAGAAAGCGCATCCTTGACTCCTTAGAACAGGCATTTAAATTTGGCAAAGGCCATATTGATATAAATATAGAAGGTAAAAATTTAAAGTTTAGTGATAAACTGCATTGTCCCTATTGCGATCTCTCATATAGAAGGCCCTTTCCAAATCTATTCTCCTTTAATAGCCCGCTAGGGGCATGTGATGTATGCCGTGGGTTTGGAAAGATTATTGATATTGATCTAGATTTAGTAATTCCTGATAAAGAAAAATCCTTGGCAGAGGGGGCCATCAGGCCCTGGAAGAAAGATACATATGAGTTCTCTGAGCTTATGGATTTTTGTCACAGGCACAGGATACCGGTTGATATCCCATTTTCTAGGTTAAAGGAAAGACAAAAGAGGATGATTATAGAAGGTTATGGAGATTATTATGGAATTAAGGGATTTTTTAGGTGGTTAGAGACAAAGAGCTACAAGATGCATGTAAGGGTATTCCTCTCACGTTACAGGGGTTATTTCACATGTCCTGCCTGTAAGGGGACAAGGTTTAAAAAGGAGGCCTTACTCTACAGAATAAAGGGGAGAAATATTGCTGAGGTATATGCCCTTAATATCTCTTCTGCATACAAATTTTTTAGGGAATTGGAAGAGGATATAAAAAATAACATGGCAGCTGAGCTTATTGTTGATGAGATCAAAAGGCGCCTAAGGTATTTAATAGATGTAGGGGTAGGGTATCTCACGTTAGACAGACAATCTCGGACACTCTCAGGGGGGGAGGTGGCAAGGGTGAGCCTTACAAGGGCACTAGGTGCCTCACTGGTGAACACACTTTATGTCCTGGATGAGCCAAGCATTGGTCTTCATCCAAGGGATAGTCACCGCCTGGTGGGTATATTAAAGAGGCTATCCGCTGAGAATACTGTCGTGGTTGTTGAACACGATCCAGAGATCATAAAAAATTGTGACTATATATTGGATTTGGGCCCAGGGGCAGGTGAGGCCGGGGGGAGGATTATGTACTTTGGGAGGATAGAGGGCATAAAAGATGCAAAAAATTCACTGACTGCAAAGTATCTTACAGGAAAACTATCTATCCCTGTCCCAAAGAGATATAGGGTACCAAGGTCTTGGTTGTATATAAAGGGGGCAAGGGCACATAACTTAAAGGATATTGACTTAAAGATACCACTAAATGTAATGGTCTGTTTGACCGGTGTGTCAGGCTCGGGAAAGAGCACCTTGGCAGAGGAGATTATCTATAAGGGGATAAAAAAGGAGAAGGGGCAATTTGTGGGAAGGCCTGGTAAATACAAATCTATTAGTGGCATAGAGGAGATAAAGGATGTCATATTTGTCAATCAAAGCCCTATTGGGGAGACCCCAAGGTCAAACCCAGCCACCTATCTAGGTTGTTTTGGCCTGATTAGGGAGGTATTTTCTCAGACGGAGCAGGCAAGGGAACTTGGCTATAAGGCAGGGATGTTTTCCTTTAACTGCCCAGGTGGAAGGTGTGAGGCATGCAAGGGGGAGGGGTTTGAGAAGGTAGAGATGCAGTTTTTATCAGATGTCTATCTAACATGCCCTAAGTGTCAAGGAAAGCGATACAGACCAGAGATTTTGGAGATAAAGTATAATGGGAAAAGCATAGCAGATGTCTTAGAGATGACCTTTAAAGAGGCGCTTATCTTCTTTTCTGATAAGAAGAAGATTTGTCAATGTTTTAAACCAATCTTTTCTGTAGGACTAGAGTATCTCAGGTTGGGGCAGCCTATTAACACACTGTCTGGGGGTGAGGCACAGAGGTTAAAACTTTCAAGATATATGGGTATAGAGGATAAAGGGCCATATCTTTTTATATTTGATGAACCTACTATTGGCCTACACTTTTCTGATATCCAAAAGCTACTTGATGCATTTAATAAACTTATAGAGAATGGTCACTCTTTACTGATCATTGAACACAATTTAGATGTCATCAAATCAGCAGACTACATAATCGATTTGGGCCCAGAGGGCGGTGATGCCGGAGGTAGGATCATTGCCCAGGGTACGCCAAGAGAGATCGCTATGGTGGAAGGCTCTTACACAGGTAGATATCTAAGAAAATACCTAGATGATTGTCTATTATAAAATATTTTTAACCCATCTGGGTGAATTTTGCCTATTTTCTACAGAAGATGGCATCTGTGCCCTCTCATTTCCTGATTTTGATTCAAAAAGACTAATTCCAATCTCAAAAATGTACTGCCTTAATCACATTAGAAGGCACTTAGGCAAGTTCTCCCTAAAAGAGACAGATAACTTAGGGCCTATAACCGCTCAAATTAGTGCATACCTCAGAGGTAAGAGAAGGTCTTTATCTGCGGCCTTAAACCCAATAGGCACACCATTTCAAAAGGTAGTCTGGCAGGCAATAAGGAAGATCCCTTATGGAGAGACCATTAGTTATAAAAGATTAGCTATGATGGTAAATTGTAGAGGGTATCGGGCTGTGGCAAAGGCATGCAGTGCCAATCCACTGCCACTGTTTATACCCTGCCATAGGGTAATAGGAGAGAGGGGATTAGGCGGTTTTTCACCTGGCCTAAAATGGAAATCCCTTTTGCTCAAATTAGAGGATAAAGATATAAGGTAAAGTCTAATTTATACAGGTTTTATTTCAATCTCAAAGATTACTGTCCCACCACCTGTATATTTGCATGGATCAAGGCATTGGACATATGCCTTATCCCCCTCCCTGGCAAGCCCAATCTCCTTTGGGTCTATACCATGGCTTAATGCCACATGATAGGGCATGATAGCCGATAAGGAATGCATACAGATAGTACATGATCTTTTAGGGTTAATCTTATAACCCCCTTCTAAGACAAAGGTATCTCCCACCTTATAGACTGGACAATATCCTATGATCTCTTTAACCCTGACCACCAAATCTATTAACATAACGCTAATCTACCATTTAAAAGGCAAAGAGGCAACCCCTTGCCAATTATAATGTACATGCTTATCTAATATACAAGATTTTTTTACCTTAAGGAGGATAAAATGGCAAAGGCAGTAGGAATCGATTTAGGCACAACAAACTCTGTTATTTCTGTAATCGAGGGAGGAAAGCCTAAGGTTATCTACAATGCAGAAGGGGCAAGGCTTACTCCATCAGTAGTAGCATTTACAAAGGATGGCCAGCGTTTGGTGGGGCAAGTAGCAAAACGCCAGGCCATTCTTAACCCAGAGAGGACAGTCTATTCTGCCAAGAGATTTATTGGACGCCGCTGGGGAGAGGTAGACCAAGAGATGAAGATTGTCTCTTACAAGGTAGTAAGAGGGCCAAATGATACTGTTAGGTTTCAAATAGATGGTAAACTCTATGCGCCAGAAGAGATCTCTGCCATGGTCTTGCGTAAAATGGTTGATGATGCCTCTGCCCACTTGGGGGAGAAGATAAAGGATGTAGTCATTACTGTGCCTGCATATTTTAATGATGCACAAAGGCAGGCCACAAAGGATGCCGGAAAGATTGCAGGTCTAAATGTATTAAGGATCATCAATGAACCTACAGCTGCGGCCTTGGCCTATGGCGTTGACCGCCAGAAGAATGAAAAGATCTTGGTCTTTGACCTAGGTGGGGGTACCTTTGATGTCTCTGTTTTAGAGGTAGGGGAAGGGGTATGTGAGGTCTTGGCTACTTCAGGGGATACACACTTGGGAGGTGATGACTTTGACAAACGCATCGTAGACTGGCTGGCTGACGAATTTAAGAAGGAATATGGAATTGATTTGAGGCAGGACCGTCAGGCACTACAACGCCTTTATGAGGCAGCAGAAAAGGCAAAGTGTGAACTTTCCTCTGTCTTAGAGACAGAGATAAATCTTCCCTTTATTACAGCTGATGCCACTGGTCCAAAACACCTACAGATGAAGCTGACCAGGGCAAAATTTGAGCAGTTAACAGCCGATCTGGTTCAGAGGTGTCTTGGTCCAGTAAGACAGGCCATGTCTGATGCCAAGCTATCTCCACAGGACATCCACGAAATCCTATTAGTAGGAGGCAGCACACGCATCCCGGCCGTCCAAAATTTAATAAGGGATTTCTTCAAAAAAGAGCCCAGTAAGACTATTAATCCAGATGAGGCAGTTGCCCTAGGTGCAGCTACCCAGGCAGGTATTATACAAGGTGAGGTAAAGGAGGTAGTATTGCTAGACGTTACTCCCCTCTCTTTGGGTGTGGAGACACTAGGGGGTGTAATGACCAAGATAATCGAAAGAAATACTACTATCCCTGTAAAGCGCAGCCAGATCTTTACTACAGCCGAGGACAATCAAACAGCAGTAGACATCGTGGTACTTCAAGGAGAAAGGCCAATGGCTGCAGACAATCGACTCTTGGGGAGGTTTAGGTTAGAGGGGATAAGATTTGCACCTCGTGGCGTCCCACGTATTGAGGTTACATTTGATATTGATGTAAATGGGATCTTGAATGTTACTGCCAAGGATTTGGACACGCAAAAGGAACAAAAGATTACCATTACTGGCGCCTCTACTTTGGATAAGAGCGAGGTTGAGCGTATGGTAAAAGAGGCAGAGATGCATGCCGAAGAGGATAGAAGGCGCAAAGAGGAAATAGAAATAAGGAATCAGGCAGATAATCTCTCTTACCAGGTGGAAAAGACTATTAAGGAACTGGGGGATAGGGCCCCTGCTGCTGAGAAGGCCCGCTGTGAGCAACTTATTCAAGATATAAGACAGGCCATTAAAGAAAATGCACCCATTGACCGCATTAAGACATTGATGAATGATCTTCAGCAGGCTGCCTACACACTTAGTTCTCAGGCCTATCAACAGGCTACGGGTACAGCCGGACCTGGTCCTACAGCAGGACCTAGTCCAGGAAAGGATAAGGAAGATGTGATTGATGCGGAATATAAAGAGACAAGTTAATCAAAGGCTACAGGCCAAAAATTCAAGGCCTGTGGCCTAACCCCTCAAGGGGACACAGAGCACAGGACAAGGCAAAAGCCTTACCACCTTTTCAGCTGTACTACCAAAGAAGATACGCTCTAAATCCCTTTGACCCAAACGTCCATAACCACCCATGACGATAAGGTCAACTGCCAATTCCTTTGCTTTTTTTATAATCTCTTGAAAGGGTATGCCCTCTGCTATGAGGTATTTTACTTGATGTATCCCCTCACCCAGGAATTTTTTTAATTCTCTTTCATGAATCATCCATATATTTTCTCTTATCTCTTTATTTGAGATGGAGGAGACCTCTTCCAGATCATTCATAAGGCCCTGATCAATAACATGCAAAACAATTACCTCTGCATCAAATCTATCAGCCAAGTGGAATGCATATTTTAAGGCCGCCTTGGAACACTCAGAAAAGTCTGTAGGTACCAAAATGCTTTTAATCTCCATCCCCTAATTTATAAGTATCGGATTTTTACCAAAAATATCTGGACTTAAATATTCTATAGATTTCTCTTAAGCATTGACTCTAAAACAGAATCAAAAACATCATCTGTAGCACTTATCCAATAGACCCATTTTCCTCTTTGGAAAACAGCATGGGCCTTCCCTATCCCCCAAAACATATATATCTTTATCCCTTGCCTGCTCCTTTCTTTAAAATGGTGAAATGGTGTCTTTGGATTGCTCTTTATCCTATTCATCATAATTTCAGTTTGTTTAAGTGCTATTTGCTCGTTATCTGCCTCTGATAGCCAGATGACGGCCTCCCTCCAATTTCCCTCCTCAAAACTACCTCTATAATAGGCAATAAATCCTTTTTTTATATGAATTTGCCTACCATGAAGTTTATTTATCTCCTCTATAGCCTTTTTACCTTCAATCAATTTGATAAGGTGGAGATTGGGTAATGTCTCTGGAAATATAGAATTGGGCTTTGGTTTTTTCCCACAGCCTATAAAGATAAAAAGGAGCAGAACCTGACATATTATTAAAATATCCCTTTTTCTCATATCTAATTTTTCCCAAAGATAAATTCAGACCTTTGTTTTTCTGAGGAAAACTTCCCTACCCTCCTCAATATGTAAAGCTCATATTCATCAGCCTCATATTCATTACGGAAAAATAGCCTCTCTCCATGAATAATATTGGCGGCAAGGAAGGGGTTTGATTCGGGAATAACTACTAAATTTACTTTGTCCACACCTAGGAAGCTCTGTAATGCCACCTTTAAAAATACCCTTTCTCTAAATCTAAGACGTTTGCCAGGTATTGGCCTTACCCCAATCTCTATGTTTAGAGAATCTGGAGAGATAAACCTTTTCTTTCCAGATACCCAATCCATTACCTCCTTTGCCCGATTGCCAAATACATAAAGGATATCTATATCAAAATCCCTACAAATCCTTTCTAGAATATCCCTTCTTATATTTGACATATCAAGGCCATATCATATATAGACCAGTATCTCAAAATAATCAAGCTAAAAAATGCTCTATCTTTTTATATATCTCTACATAAAGGGTGGGCTCTATTTGTTCAGGACGCATCCCAAAGACAGAGAGATCGGCCAATATCGCCTTCAACTGGGCTTGAGGTACTATTGCCTCTTTCCTTAAGGCATTATAGATTGTCTTTCTCCTTTGGGAAAATGCAGTCTTTAGAAGCCTAATAAACCTCTTCTCCCTGGATTTGTCCAATATCTTTTCTTCCTCCCAAATTATTTTTATTACATCAGAACCTACCTTTGGCACAGGATAAAAACTCTCTGGTAACAACTGCAATAAGGTCTCTATTTTTGCAAATAGGTTAAAGACAATTGTTAAAATACCATAATCCTTGCAGCCTGGTCTTGCGGTTAGGCGCTTTACTACCTCCTTTTGTAACATAATGGTAGTATCTGATAAGACACTGCTGTTTTCTAAAAGGAGGAAGAGTAATGGGGCACTGATATAATAGGGGAGGTTTCCCAGGATCTTTATCTTTTTATTATATTTTTTAGAAATGCTATAATAATCAAATTTTAGTGCATCCCCTACCCAAATATCTACATTTTTAATGCTGGCCTTCTTGATCTCATTTTTAAGGGCCCCTGCCAATCCTTTGTCATATTCAATGGCAATTACACCCTTTGCCCTTTTTGACAAGGGGATGGTAAGGGCGCCTAGTCCAGCGCCGATCTCTACTACTATATCATCTGATTTAATCCCTGCCGCATCAACTATCTGCTTGGCTGTAAATGGATTGACAAGAAAGTGCTGCCCCAGCCTCTTTTTGGGTTTTAGGTCATACTGCCTCAGTAGCTTATGAGGTGAGGTAATCATGGGAAAGTGTGCGGGAGAAGGCATCAAGGTCTAAAGATGCCACATCTCTGTTTTTAAAATGATTATAACCGGCTACAGCAATCATGGCTGCATTGTCTGTGCAAAGTTCGGGCCTAGGAAAATAAATTTTTAATGAGTGTGCATCTGCCGCCATTTTCATTTTATGCCTCAATCTTCCATTTGCAGCCACTCCACCGGCTATCACCAGACGTGACACATTTAGGTCAAGGGCTGCTTGAATAGCCTTTTGTGTTAATACATCTACAATGGCCTCTTGGAAAGAGGCGGCTACATCCTGTATAAGTGCCTCAGGGTGCCTCTTTAAGTACGTAGCTACGGCTGTTTTTAATCCACTAAAACTGACATTATATTCACCTTTAGTCAACATAGGCCTTGGAAATGAGATGGCATTAGCATTCCCCTCTTTCGCCAAGGCCTCTATGGAGATACCCCCTGGATAGGGTAGATTCAAGAGCCTTGCTACTTTATCAAAGGCCTCACCAGCTGCGTCATCCAGAGTTTGTCCCAACCCTTTAAATTTTAAAAAATCCTCTACTAGATAAAGGTTTGTGTGGCCTCCAGAGATTACCATACCAATAAAAGGAAAATCTATCTCCTTTTCCAAAAAGATGGCCATAAGGTGCCCTTCTAGGTGATTCACGGCCACAAGTGGTTTTTTTAGGCTATAAGAAAATGCCTTGGCGACACAAATCCCAACCAATAATGAACCTACTAACCCTGGCCCTTGTGTGACAGCAAATACATCTATTTGGTGCAGTTTTACCTTGGCTGTTTTTAGGGCCTCTTCAACAGTGGGCAGAATTACCTCAACATGCCTCCTTGAGGCCAGTTCTGGTACAACCCCTCCATAGGGCCTATGGATAGCGACTTGGGAGTAGACTATATTGGATCTTATCTTCCTTCCATCCTCCAATATGGCAACTGCCGTCTCATCACAAGAGGTCTCAATGGCCATTATTAGCATGTCTTTAAAAATTTAGTATATAGGTAATTCCACCTAAAATGCCCCAATCCTCACTTTGTTTATTAAGCCCTACCCTGGTGCCAAAATCAAACCGAAATGGACCCCTTTGCCACTGGATTCCCACAGTCAGCCTTGAATAATTATTCTTATAATTGCTTGCTGCCCAGCCACTCACATCTGCCATAAAAATAAAACTCTTTTTGAGTTGATAGCAAAGGCCAGTAGCATATACAAATATATCATCTTGAGAATGGGCGGTTAGTGGATTCCCCAAGATTCCCAAACCAGCATTAGTAAATATATAAGCCCCTTTTATATGCTTAGACAAGAGTAAGATGGAGAAAAAATCAAATTCATCAGTGCCAAATCGCCTTTTATAATCACTATTTGGCAATTTTGTGGAGATGGCAATAGAAATAGTAGGGGTATTGTTAGTCTCCTTAAAGATCCTTACCTTTCCCATAATACTTAAATCCCCAGAATGCCAACCACCATTAAAACGATCAGAATCCCTGTAAATAATGCTATAGTTAAAATCTGCCTCTATATTTTCAGCTAGACCTATCATTAAATCAATGGATGGAAATTCTGCCTCCCGCCTATGTGTGCCATGCCCCTCAAATGGGAACCACCTCCCCTCACTGTAAGAACCACCCAGTCTAAATTCCACTTGCCTTTTAGGCAGAGGACAGGCATCTATTGTATATAGTGGCCTTAGATTTTTGGCCAAGGATGCCTCCACAAAGATAAAAGACATGACCAAATACAGCCAGATAATATAGAATTTTTTCATAATTACCCCCAACTATCTTTGCCACATAATCATATAACACAAAAGAATTCTTATTTTAAGAAAAAAATTTTTGGCACAGGCCTTGCATAAGACA
>JAGGTC010000223.1 GCA_021163945.1 Deltaproteobacteria bacterium
ATAACTTATACCCTTAAGGAAAATATAATAAAAATCCCTTTTGAACATATCATGTACCTCAATATTTGCGGTTTTTTCAAAGGATAGTTCATGCCCTACAGATTTTGTTTCACTTACTCCAAGAGTAGGAAATAAACAAATTAACAATAAAATAATAAAAATCTTAAATCTATTCATTTTAATTGCTCAATCCTCTCCATTTCACTAATTATAGATAAAAGCCTTATGCCGTATTTTTCATTCACCACTACTACTTCACCCTTGGCAATAGGTTTTTGATTTACTAGTACTTCTAATGGTTCACCAGCAGCTGTGGGAAGTTCTACAATTGAACCCTCACCCAGTTTTAGGAGTTCCCTTATTGTCATCTTTGTACGTCCTAACTCTACTGTTACTTGGAGTGGGACATCTAAAAGCATTTCAAGACCCTTTATCTCTTTATTCTTTTGGCTTGCTACCTCCTGTTTCATCTTTACCTCCCTCAATGGATATTCTAATAGCCTTGTTGCCTCTAAATTGAACAGGGTAGCCTTCAAACTTGGGGATTCCCTCTATCTTGACCGTTACTTTATCAGATATACCCTTATTGAGATTAATTATGCTCCCTTTCTTTAAATTTCCTATCTCTCTTAAAGTCATTTCAACTTCCCCCAATTCTGCTACTAATTCTACCTCTGCATCTAAAAGTCTGTTTAGAATCTCCTTTGTCCAGCTACTGGTCAATTGAACCCCTTCTCTTTCCATAGATCTCTCTTTTAGAGGATTTAGAGAAAAGTGTGGGATGCCAAATACCATGTTACTGACAACCTTCTCTATGGTTACCCTTATAGGAATAATTACAAGGGGCTCATCGGCGGCAAATGTGGTCAACAGTTGAGGATTAAATTCAATATTTTTAAGTACAGACTTTGCCTTTACTACTGAATTCCAGGCATCTTCCAGGTCACTTAAGGCAATAGAGACAATTTTTTTAATTAAAGATTGTTCCAAAGTGGCAAATGTAGTAGCACCTTCTCTATTTATAGGGGTACCTGATCCACCACAAAGTAGGTCTATTAGGGCCAATACCAATTCTGTTTCCAGGATGAATAGAAACTCCCCACGGAGGGGCTCAATCTCTATAGTGTTTATCCAACAAAGGCTAGGAAGTGTCTCTACAAATTCACCAAAGGTCTGGTTGTCGACAGGACAAAGCTCCATCCTTACTACTTTACGGAGCCTTAAAGAAAGAGAGGCCCTAAAATTAAGTGTAAAACGATGGAAGACCACATTAAGTATAGTTGATAATTTGGGAGAAGGGTGTCTCTTAGTAACAAAGTCGTAAGGTTGGACCTCTTTCTTTGGGTATTCCTTTTCAGTATCCAATCTCTTCTCTGAAAGGGCCATACGCAGTGTTTCTATCTCTTGATTAGACAGTATTTGTGCCAAAATGCCCCCCTTACTGAATCACAAATTCACTAAAATATACATCGATTACATTTCCAGATTCTAAGACATTATTTATACCCCTTTTTATCTCCTCTCGAAGTTTTGCCTTTCCACTTATGTTACAAACATCTTTAAAACCCTTATTTGTCAAAATCATAATTATAGTATCGCGAATACTTGCCATTTTGTCTTCAACCTCTTGAATGGTCTCTTTTGAATCCAAGGCCAAATCCATAGTAACCTTTAGATACCGCCTTCCCTCTTCATCCAGTAAATTCACTATAAATGGTTGTAGTTGATAAGTAGCAACGGCCTTTACCCTTTTACTTTCCCTTTTAGAACCTTTATCTTTTGGATGTTTTGAAACTGGCTTGTTAATTAATAGCAAAATAAGAATTGCAACTGCCAATGCCAATGTAATTGATTGAATAATGATTAAAAGCATAAAGGGATCTTTTTTGGATTTTTCTTCCTCTGCCATATTAGCCTCTCCTCTCAACAATTATCTCTACACGCCTATTTTCTTTATTTTTTTGTGGCAGTGGTTTTATGTCTCCATAACCAATAATGCTAAAACGCCCTGGTGACAATTTTTTTGTGCCTAAGAGAAAGTGAAGTACGTTGGCTGCCCTCTTTATAGAAAGGAGGAACTTATCATTTTCTAAGCTATCTGTGTGTCCCTCTATCCTTATTTCTCCTGGTAATCTCCACAATAAATCAGCAATCTTAGAAAGGTATGGAAAGGCACTGGGATTGATTTCTGCACTGTTATAGGGAAATAGGATTTTGCCAGGGATCCTTATTGTCCAAGTACCTTCTTTTTGGATAACCTCTATATCCTTTGTCAATTGAGCCAGAATTTGGCCAACAGCACCCTTCTTTGCCTCTTTTAAGGCCTCCTTAAAAGAGACAAAGACAAACCCGCCCCCTCCCTTAAAGACACCTTCTCCTCTACTGCCAGAGATTAAGGCATCTTTAACACTACTAGCATAAGTCCTGATCTTTTCTACATCAAAGGAGGACATGGATATCAGCATTACAAAGAATGTAAGCATTAGAGTAGTCATATCAGAAAATGTAGTCATCCATGCATTAGGATTTTTCTTCATTAAAAAACTCCCTTACTTTAAAAATAAATCCACGTATACTTACCCAGTTTGATCTTATTCTCTTTGGTTTGCCTTCAAGAATAATCCACACCCTTCGATTTTTTGCCCTGTGCTCTTTTGTGTCATTTGGAAAAAGGGGGTGGTATTCACCACAACCTACAGCTATAAATCTATCTCTAGGCAGCCCTTTATTTTTTATAAAATATTTCATCACAGCCAGTGCCCTAGCCGCTGATAGCTCAAAGTTAGAGGCAAACCTTCTGCTACGGATGGGTGTACTGTCTGTGTGACCTTCTATTCTTACTCTATTGGAGGAAGAGGCTATCAAATTTGCTGCCTCATCCAAAATTGGATAAATTTTTGGATTTAGGCTAGTACTACCTGCTGGAAAAAGCAGATCCCCACTTAAGGCCAAAACGAGACCGTGCTTGCTTATGCCTAATTTTATCTCATTTGAGAGATTGAGATTGTATATAAGTGATCTTAGGTAATCCAAGGCCCTTTCATTTATACCTTCTACCCTATATTCAGAGGGAGAGGCCAAATCATTGCCTAAGATACTACCTTTTCCCTCTAGGACACCAAAGCTTTTTTTAATAGAGCAAATACCTTTCTTTACCTTTTCCTCTGTAACTATTGCCATTGATGTTATACAGATAAAGAAGGCCAAGAGGATAAGGGCCAAAGAGGTATAGGCCACTATGAATGTATCTTTATTCTCTTTCATTTTGCCTTGACCTTTGCCTGCTTACTTAATGTCCTTAAACGTGGCTCTAAAAATGCATGCAACTTTGCCTCTACTACCCTTGGGTTCAATCCCTCGCTAATGCATATAATGCCCTCTATTGCCATTTCCTTAATTAGGCATTCATAGGTTGTAAGTACATGCAGTTTGCCGCTAATGGGTAAAAACAATACATTTGCCAAAATAGCCCCATACAGGGTAGTGATTAAGGCAACCGCCATGGCAGGCCCGATGGTGCTTGGGTCTGACATACTCTGTAGCATCTGTACCAAACCTATTAGTGTCCCAATAAGCCCCATGGCCGGTGAAATAGCCCCCATAGTCCCAAATATATCTTCCCCTAGCTTGTGTCTTTCCTTAAGGTAATTTACCTCTTTAGATAAGGTATCCTTTATTATCTGAGGGTCAAAACCATCTATAAGCATTTGCAATCCCTTTTTAAAGAAGGGGTTATCTACCTTTTCTGCCTCTGCCTCTAAGGCCAATATGCCCTCCTTTCTAGCTTTATCAGCAAAGGATACCAAAAGACTTACATAATACGTAGGGGCCTCTGGTTTATTTAAAAAGGCATTTTTTACTACCTTGGTAGCGCGAAATACCTCCTTTAGTGGATAATTAATGAGGATAGCCCCGATTGTGCCCCCAAGCACTATAAGCAGGGAGGGGATGTTTATAAAGAGGTTTATACCGCTCCCTGAGGTAATAGCCATAATCATAAGGCCAAAGGCAGAGATTATTCCTAAAATAGTAGCAATATCCATTACTTTAACCTTGCCATTTCCTCTGTTATCTCACATGCCCTTTTTGGACTGACATAGGCCCAAATGGCACCTGCCTTCCTCTTATTCATATAAAACATAATCTTTGCAGCAATCTTTATATTTAGCCGTTCGATTATCCTTGCCGCCTCTTGGGGAGATGTAGATGCATATATCCTTGCCAGCTCTTCTAAGTGTTTTTCTTTCATCTTTCCCATTTTCGAAAAATAGACATTAATCTCACCCCTAAGTTTTTTTAGTTCTTCGATCCTTTTCTCTATCCCTTCTTTGATTATCTCTAATTCT
Organism: Deltaproteobacteria bacterium; assembly: GCA_021163945.1. Taxonomy (GTDB): domain Bacteria; phylum Desulfobacterota; class Desulfofervidia; order Desulfofervidales; family DG-60; genus JAGGTC01. Next base: position 4,347 of record JAGGTC010000223.1, read on the forward strand.
TCTTTCTTTCTCTCTATTTCCAACTCCTTTTGTTTGAGCTCTTCCTCCTTTGCCCTTAAGGCAGATAAAAGTGCCTGTTCAGGTCCCTTTTCCTGTGCAAAGGCCCCTATAAGGCCTATGAGGAAGAAAATGGATAACGCAATCAAAAGGCAATTAGGCCTGATGTCGGAAAAATCCATTTATTGCTACCTCGTCTAGAAAATATTGTTCTTTTCTAAAAAGAGACCTCTGTTTAAGTTGTTGCCATCTTTCTTTTAATTTTTCTAAGATTTTTCTTTCTTTTGCTGCCTCAATTAATTGTTTGTGTTTTATTTGATATTGAATATTTATAGCATCTAGATCCTCTTTGGCGCTTTTGACCCTCCTCTCTAAAATAGTCATATAGTGAAATAGTGAGACAATATCCCAGATAACCTTTGATTCTCTTTGGTTTTTTCTTAAAGTATGTAAAATATCCTTCTTTTCCTCCTCCAATATATCAATTTTGGCCTTTTTTTGATTTATCTGATTTTTGATTTCCGCAAGTTCCTTTGCGAGACGCTCCTCTTTGTTTTTACGATAATTAAGCAATACCTCTAAACTAAATCCTCCCATCAAAAAGCCCCTTTAATTGTGCTAAACTCTCCTCAAATGTTATCTTCTCATTCATGTCTTGTTTGAGATAAGACCTTAGTTTATCTATCATAGAGATTGCATAATCAATCTTTGGATTACTGCCTTTTACATAGGCACCAATATTGATTAAATCCTCTGCCCTTTTATAAGTAGCCAAAATATCTCTAAAATAATTGGAAAGTTCTTGATGTTCCTTTGAGGTAATATCTACCATAAGTCTGCTTATACTGCTCAATACATCTATAGGGGGATATTGATTTTGCCTAGTGAGTTCACGAGAAAGGACAATATGTCCATCAAGTATTGCCCTAGCAGCATCCGCAATAGGGTCATTCATATCATCTCCTTCTACTAACACTGTATAGAGACCAGTAATACTCCCCCTTTCCCAATTGCCTGCCCTCTCCAAGAGTTTGGGTAAAGTTGCAAAGACCGATGGGGTGTACCCCCTGGTAGTGGGTGGCTCTCCACAAGAGAGCCCAAGCTCCCTTTTTGCCATGGCAAACCTTGTTATAGAATCCATAATTAAAAGGACATCCCTTCCTTTATCCTTAAAATATTCGGCAATGGCAGTGGCTACAAATGCCCCCCTCATCCTAATAAGTGGGGGTTGATCAGAGGTAGCTACTACAATAACCGTTTGATTTATGGCATCTTTTATATGTTTTTCAATGAAGTCCTTTACCTCTCTACCCCTCTCCCCAATAAGGGCGACTACTTTCACATCGGCATTGGCATTTCTTACCATCATTCCCAAAAGGGTGGTTTTCCCTACCCCACTGCCTGAAAAGATACCTATCCTTTGCCCCTTTCCTACGCTGATCAAGCCATTAATTGCCCTAATGCCCACATCCAGTGGTGTGTCTATCTTTTTTCGTTTGAGTGGATTAGAGGGTGAGGTATAGACTAAATATTCATCTGATGTCGCAATAGGCCCCTTTCCGTCTATGGGATTTCCTAAGCCATCTATTGTCCTCCCTAAAATACCTCTGCCAATGCCTATTCTGGCCTGCCTTTTCAAATGCACAATCTTACTATCTGGGAGAATACCCTCAGTTTCGCCAAACGGAACAAGTAATAGGTGATTGTTTTTAAACCCTACAACCTCTGCCTCTATCCTTTTATCCCTGACCAGGATTTCACAGATATCACCAATAGCTGCCTTTATTCCTACTGCCTCTACCACTAGACCCACAACCTTTGTCACCTTTCCCTTCATAATCATGGGGTTATATTCTTTAATCGCCTTATAATACCTCTCCATCTGCTAGGCCCCTTATGAATTGACAGATCTCTCTCCACTGGGTATCAATCCTGGCATCAACCTCTGAGTACTTGGTCTTTACCAAACAGCCACCCAAGTCTACTGAATCATCCTTTTTAAAAAGGATCTTCTTTGTCCCTTCAATAGGTGAAAGGAGGTCTTTGTTTGCCATAAGAAAATCATAGTCCTTTGGATTTAATTCGATAATGATTTCATCTTCATCTGGAAGCTGGCCAATGGCCTCGGTTATATTCCCTAACACTATATCTCTTGACTGTTCTACTTCTTTTTTAATAATATTTTTTGCAATTAATAAAGAAAGCCTAATAATATCCCTTTTTGCATCTAAAATTTTATGTTTCCTTAACTTAGCTATCTCATCTATAATCATGTTTAGCTTTTTAATTAGAGGTTCCATTTTTCTCTTGGCCTCTTCTAATCCTACCATTTCACCTTTTTCCCTTCCCTCATAAAATCCCTTTTTAAAACCAGACTCATAGGCCTGTTTTTTGATCTCCTCTAATTTTCTTTCTACTTTTTTTTCTACAATTAAGGGCCTGATTATCTCATTAGACTGCCATGGAAAATTACTTCCAAAAAGTGGCTTTATTTCACACTTGTTAGACAAGGACATCTCCCTCGCCCGTTTTTAATATGATTTTTCCTTCTTCTTCCAATTTTTTTGCTACATTTACTATTCTCTGCTGTGCAGCCTCTATATCCTTAAGCTTAACTGGACCCATGGCCTCCATATCCTCTAACAGCATCTCCCTTGCCCTTTGAGAGAGATTTTTTAAGAAGAGGGACTTTAGATCCTCTTTTGCTATCTTTAAGGACAATACTAGATCCTTTGTATCTATTTCCCTCAAGAGTATTTGGATACTCCTATCGTCCAGATTTATTAGATCATCAAATGTAAAAAGATGGCTTTCTATCTCTTTGGCAAGCTGAGGATCAATAGACTTAAGTTCAAAAAGTATTGGCTCAAGCGTCTTAAGATCCAGAATTTTGGAAAATTCAATTACCTTTTTTATCCCACCCCTTTGTCTAGTTTCTAAGGCGCTAGAAGTTGCAACCTTTTTTCGTAAAGTCTCCTGAACCTCTTCAATGACCTCTGGGGGGATGCGCTCCATGTGCGCAATGCGATAGACCACCTCTGTCCTAATTTCTTGTGGTAGTTCTGAAATGATCTCCTTTGCCTCTTTAGGCCCCAGACATGATATAATCAAGGCAACAACCTGTGGGTGCTCATCTTGGATAAGTGTAGCAAGCATCTTGCTATCAAAATTGATAGGCCTGCTGCCAGGATCAAATGCCTTAATTATTTCATCCACCTCTTCACTCCTCTTTTCCCCTAACACTTTAGGAACAACATCTTTTACAAATTTTTTCCCTTCACTTAATAACCCAATATGATGAAGTTTTTCCTTTGCCTCTTTTAAAACATCTTCAACCTTCTGTTTAGGAATTGTATCTAATTGAGCCATGGCCTTAGATACTGCTAGAATTTCATTTTGGTCTAGATTGCGTAGCACTTTAATGGCTGTCTCTGTGTCAAGACTTAATAATAGAACAGATACCTTTTGCACCCCATTCATTATTTGACTTCCCTAATCCAAGATTTTGCTATCTGGGCTATCTTTTCTGGTTCTTTTTTTGCTATCTCTTTTATTTCTTCCGTTAAAGAAAGGGCCTTTGGTTTTTCCATAGATGCCTCAAGCTCCCTAACTGGTTTTGGAAGGCCCTCAAGCTCAGGCAATGCAGTTGGGGTTAATGAATTTAATAATTTCTTTAGAAGAATAGCCAAAATAACCACTAAAATCACCAAAGTAAATCCCTTTGCCAAAGAGATTGCCAATCTGTATAAAAACTGCCTTTTTTCTAATGATTCGGCCTTTTTCTGCATAATGGCCTCTTCTTTTAAATAACTTTTATCAAATGGCATGCCTACAATATCAATCTGGTCTCCCCTTTCCTTAGAGTAACCTACAGCCTTTTCTACTATTGCCTTAAATTTTTTCATCTCTTCCTCTTTATATTTTCCATCAACAAGTACAGCTACAGAGATCCTTTTTATCTTTCCTATAGGCTCGGTAATGTGTTTTACAGTCTTACTTATCTCATAGTTTATGATTTTATTGTGTCTACTTTGCTTCAGTGGGGTAGGGGTTATGTTCCCCTTTTGTCCTTTAGGAAGATTAGACAAGACACCAGGAATACCAAAGGGGGTTGTCTGCATCCCAGCAGATGTCTGTTCTATGTGTTGTTCACTCCTTATGACTACCTCATCAGGATTATAGAGCTCTTCCGTCTTCTCTACCTGAGAGAAGTCCATATCAACAGATACTTTTGCTATTACCTTTCCCACCCCAACCGCCTTTTCTAAGAGTGACTTGACCTTTTGTTCTAGTTCTGCCTCCAACTGGTTTTGCATCCTTAATTGATCACCTAACCACTTTCCAGAATTTTTTCCATTCACACCAGCTGCCAATATGTGACCATCTGTATCAACAATTACCACATCCTTTGGGTCTAATCTGGGCACACTGGCAGATACCAAATAGGCAATGGCTCGGGCCTTATCCTCAGTAAGTGAGCTATTTGGATGAATTTTTAACAAAACCGAAACTGATGGTCTCTTCTCCTTTTCAATAAAAAGCGACTCTTTAGGCATTGCTATGTGTACCCTAGCCCAATCTACCTCATTAAGACTGGAGATAGTTCGACTGAGTTCACCTTGGAGGGCCCGCCAGTAGTTAACTTTTTGGGCAAAATCAGTAATGCCAAAGCTTGTTTTATCAAATAGCTCAAAGCCTGCCTGTTTTCCCTTAGGTAGCCCCTCTGATGCAAGCTTTATTCTTATTTCATAGACCTTATCTTCCGGAACATAGATTTTCCCGCTATCCTTTAATTTATATGATATCCTCATCTCTTTTAGTCTATTTATAATTGTTCCAGCATCCTGTGGATCAAGATTTGCATATAAGACCTTGTATTCAGGGGCCTTAATCCACATAAGGGTTACTACTGTGCTGCTAACAAATAAGGCCAAAATTGTCCCTAAAGCAATCTTTTTCTTAAGAGGTATGCGTTTTAAAGAGTTTATTGAATTTTTTAAAGTGTCAGGCATCTTTACACTTGCATCCTCATTACTTCTTGATATGCCTCAAGCAGTTTATTTCTAATCTTCATTAGTAATCTAAATGAGAGGTCTGCCTTTTCTAAGGCAATCATTACCTGATGAACATCCATTTTTCCTGCTAAAAACTGATTTATAGCACTTTCTGCTGCCTTCTGTTGCCTATCTACATCCCTTAGATATTTTTTAAATATATCTTTAAATGTATTGACAGTTTTTTCTGGATGCTGATTGGCTATAAATAATGCCTTTTCAAAATCTATCTTTGGGACCATCTTCTAAAATAAAGATATAAATTCCTTGTATTTATCTTCCCAATTAATGTCCTCTATAGCATTAGCACTAATTCTTTCCCAAAATGGCTCGCCTTTTATATTTTTATAGACAACTTTTGCCTCATTACTTAGTTTTAAATTACGGTAACAGCTAGCCATCTGATAAAAGATGAAGTTTTCTTCTTTGCACCCATTACACATTTTTATTGCCTTTTTATAAGTATTTAGAGCATCTCTGTAGTCTTTTTTTCGATAGAGGCAATTTGCCATATTCAAATAACTGTCCATAACGAATCTTTTATCATTACTTTTTCTTATTGCTTTTTTGAAATATTTGATAGCAACCTGATCTTTGCCCATCCTTTCACAGCATTTAGCTAGCAAATAATATATATCTGCTTTATCT
>JAGGTC010000204.1 GCA_021163945.1 Deltaproteobacteria bacterium
GCATGTATACCTTCAGCTGCCACAGGTATGGCTGCTATTGTAAAAAATGGGATATATCTAATACCTTTTAGGGAATAAAAGGCCAATAATGCCAAAATAGCCAAATTCTCTAACCTTATTTTATGAAGGATAAAGGGTATTACCAAGATAGTGGTTGAGAGAAGTAACCAATATGTGTGATATTCATATAGTCTGGGTGGTTCATATTCTTCGATTATAATAGGTGTATAAAGAATTTCTTGCCCCTTAAGAAAAAGACCTATCAACTTTAAACCATTTGGATTGATTGCACTAGCTATAATCCCTCCTATCAATAAAATAATTGTAATTAGAAACCCACTTTCTTTATAAGGGTCTTGACCAAAGAAATTTAAATAGTGACGTAAACAAATACATAGGAGATAAGTACCTAAAATCACCACTCCCAGGATGAAACCCCCATGAAGATTTGCCCATAATAACATCACTGGGATGATAAGAAACTTATTCCTATTATTTGATGGCAGTGTTTCCAAAATTAAAAGAATTAGACTTGTAAAAAGGAAAGAGAATATCTGAGGGCGATTGTAATCAAAAAAACGCATAATCATTATGGCCCAAAAAAGGCTGGCTAGAATCAAAAACCGGGAGATGTTTCTCTTTTTCATACGAAAGAATAGAGGTAATAAGACAAGGGTCATGATTAACGATTTTATCCATCCTAGCCCCTTGAGGCCTCCAAGGGAAAGGCCTTTATAATAAAGGACTTGAGAGAGCCAAGAGTGTGATAGATTTGCCTTAAGGAGGGATTTAGATATTTTTTTACCAAATAAGGCCTTTGCAGGGATTGCATCATAAGGTGGAAAACTAGTAAAATCAAATGGATCATTATAAATGAAGCCTTTATGTTTAAATATATACCTTCCACTGGCCAAATTCCACCAAAGGTCAAATGTATCTACCCTCCGTGAAAACAGGCCTAATGCCAGGATAAAAAGGACTATTAATAAGAATTTGTAGGAAAACCTATATGTTAATTCTTTAAATGATCCCAAGATTACTAAAATGCTTGGTGTAGATACTCCTTTACCTTACCTAGGACAATCTTTGGGATGTCTTCCCTCTTTTGTACATGATAGAGGCTTATATTATTCTTTTTAGAGACTGAGAGGGCAAACCTTTGGCTGTGAATGCTCTCCCCGATGTGAACCGCTGTTACCCTATTTTCTATATTGTTAAAATAGCTGACCACATCTGAGAAATTTGAAATCTTCATGTCTGTGATAAAAAAGATATCCATATCATCACACTCAAAGAACTTTATGTCGGTGGGCCTAAGATATGTACCCCCACCAAAGTACTTGCACAAAGACTTGTATATGGCAATCCTATCCTGTGTAAAGGGAAGGAGGTATTTACCCCCTACCTCTGCATCACTAAAGTTATAGACAGCTACTTTTGAACCGTGTTTTAGATAGGCCTCACAGGCACAGGCAGCCCCCAATACGGCATAGGATAGGTTTCTCCTTGGGTCTGTCATGCTCCCAGAGGAGTCTATAATAATAAGGCAGTTTGGGACCTTCTCTTCCAAATAGAGGATCTCCCCCTCCCTCCTGTTCCAGACCTGGGTCAAACCTGGCAAGAATTTTCCAAAGCTGGTCCAAATATCTATATCTTGATATGGTTTTTCTATCTCCCAAGGGGAGTGAGAGTGGGGATAGATAGAACCAGATTTCTTTTCTGGCAATTTTTTTAAAGATAGGGTATATCTTTGGGCAAGCTTCATATAATAAAGGATATTGGCCATGGACTCCTGGCCTCTCCCCCGACCAACCTCATTTCCAAAAAAGCCCTTTTCCTGTAATTCCTCTTTAAAATCATTGACCAATTCACCAAATGCCTGTGGAGAAGAGGAAGAAAGGGCCAACTCCATAAGCCCCTTATCAATAGAATCCTTTGAAAAGAGGGATCTGTGGTCTCCAAATGGGCTTGAGGCAGATTGATAAATTTGCTCTTCTAGGAGTGGTTTTAGGATATGGGTAAACCTTCTAATGCCCTCTTTCCATCTCTTTTTATTTATATAAGGGATGCGCATAAGCTTTCTGACAAGCTCATCAAATCCAGAGACATTTAAGTCCTTTCCCCAAATTTTCTGATATAAGGCACACATTACCTGCTCAATCTTCCCCTTTTCCATATATTTGTAAAGGGAGGGGATATTGCTTTCCTTTTCCTTAACACAATATGTATCCACTACCACATCCATAAAGTAATCTGTGGCCCTCTTTGCTATGTCCTTGTTTTTAGAGACCTTTTTTGCCTCGGCGTATAGTTTTAGATAGGTAGCAAAATCCCATGGACAAAATGTATAATGGGCAATGGCGTGATCCAAAAGGGCCTCTATGGCATCATTCTCCTGCATCTTCTTTGATATCTGAGAAAGGAAGTTCTCATCAATGTATATCTGCTTGTCCTTTATCTCTAAGGCCGCCCTTTCTTGTCCCTTCTTAACCTTGGGAAATGGTAAAGGGGGGAAGAGGTGTTTTTTTCTTATCTTTATCCAAGTGGACTTTGGTATCTGCTTCATGGGGAGACTATTCCTCCCTTTTCGTATATCCTCCCATACCTTACATTGCCTACACCAAGGATCTTTCCCTCTACATAGATCTCACCACCTACCATGTCTTCACCCGTCCTACGCCCCACATTCTTTTTGACCACTATTTTCCCCATCCTCATACCTGCCCCTGTCCAATTACCAGCATTGCCCTCAACCAGCAACTCTCCACCATTTAGGCCTATCCCTGTAAAATCCCCTAAGTCTCCATAAACTATGAGCCTTTTCCCCTTTGGTAGGCGGTATCCCAGAAGGTGTAGGTTTATGTTTTTATTTTGGAGGTCCAAAACAATCTCCTTTTCCTTTATGTGATTACATAGCGCAGAGATATAAAGGCCACAAAGCCCCATAATAGGGTAAGGAAGCCTTGATGGATTCTCTATCTCAAAGAGAAATTCCTCAATATCTTCCACCCCATATTGCATATCCTTTATACTCTTTTCAGCATTTGCATAGGCCCTTATCACCGAGTGATAACTCACCAACCAGACCAATTCCTTTGCCTCCTGCTCCACAAGCCTATCATAGGCCTTGATCAAGGCATCCATTACCTTCTCTTTAGAGGCAATAATCTTATCTAAAGGAATCTCCCTCTTTTTTGGCCTAAAGTCCTTAAATTCAAAAAATGGATTCTTCATAGCCCACCTAAATCCCTCTTAATCTCCCAATAAATTGGGTGATCCCCCTCTAATGGGGCAATCTGCCTCCCCTGGGATATATCATATGCAACTGCCAATGCCTCTTTAATCGACTCCCTTTGTTCTCCATAACGTTCTAAGACCTTGTCCACGGCCACCTTTGCTAAATAAATAGGCAGGGGATCCACCCTTGTCTCCTTCTCATAAATGGCTATAAACTCCTCTCTCCACTGGAGACGGTGAGAAAGGGCATAAGGGGCCACGGTCTTTATGTGCTCAACATTTACCTGCTTGTCTCCCAAAAACCAGGCAAGGGCCTTTGCATAGAGCTTTACTGATATAGGAAAGCGATTAGAAATGCAATTCTTTATACTATGACAGAGATAACCTGTAAAATGACATCCCTCCTCACACTTTTCATTGGCCCTTTTTTGTCCATATTTATAGCAGAAGGAGAGCTCTGAGATCAGTGTGCGAAGGAAGGCATTTGCATCCAAGTCCAATTCCATATCCTCTATCTTATTTCGAATGGCCTTTCTCTTTTGTTTAGAGATGGGCTGCAGTCCCATCTTTTCTAAATGCTTACTAAAATTTGCATAGACCTTCTCAATCCTCTCCATCTTAACTTCGTAAGAGAGCTTGCTATCATTAAGCAATTTATTCAATTCTCTTTCATACTTTTCATGCCTTAGCAACTCATCCTTCTTATAAAAAGAGGCAATGAGGTAGGAGATATTGGCACCAGGGTGTTTTGATTCTACCATCACATCAAATCTATCAAGCATAGGCGGAATGATGGTAAATGTACCCAGGTCTTGGTAATTTGCCGTAGCAAAGAGGCAGTATTCATCATTGGTAAACATCTCATTTAAATATTGCCAATTGCCCCTGTCCACACCATCCAGTATAATGCTCTGCTTTGTCTCTGGTAGCCTGTTTATCTCATCCACAATCTTTACTGGGAGTTGGACAAAGTTTGACCAGACTACAGACTCAATACCCTTATTGAGAAGGCCAAGGTTTGGGCGCCCAACTATCTTCTCTTCTGTCTGCTCTGGGTGGCCTGCTACCTCACTCAGCCAGATTGTACCCAGGGGGATTTGATAGAATACAGAACAGATATACTCAGCAGATGTGGTCTTGCCTAAGCCAGGTTCCCCAACAATGAGTTGTTTTCCCTGAACAACAGTAGTAAGCAGGCTAAATAGCAGTGTTGAATTATACTTTTCTCCATTTATCTCTAGATCAGGGCGATAAAAATAGAGATGATCACTGATAAAGTCATAGATATTTTTTAAACTCTTCCTCATTTTCTATACCATAAACCTTTTTGATCTATTTGTCAAAAATCTTTTTTGCCACAAAACTTGCAAATAGTTTTGTAATTTACTATAAATAGGATGCCTATGGAACGCACACTGGTATTGATAAAGCCTGATGCCTTAAAAAGGGACTTGGTAGGGGAGGTTATAAATAGATTTGAGAGACAGGGACTTAGGCTAGTGTCTATTAAGATGCTAAGGCTTAATGAGTCTGAGGCAATGGCATTCTATGCTGTACATAAAGGCAAGCCATTTTTCAAAGAATTGGTAGATTATATGTCCTCTGGACCTATTGTAGCCATGGTCTTAGAGGGAGAGGGTGCAATAGGCAGGGTAAGGGAGATTATGGGGGCAACAGATCCAAATGAGGCAAAGGCAGGTACCATCAGGGGGGACCTTGGAATAAACAAGACAGAAAATACTGTCCATGGCTCAGATTCAAAGGAGAGTGCGGCCTTAGAGATCTCATTTTTCTTTAGCCAATATGACCTTAAAAAGGGCGAGAGATAGTTGCCCAAAACAGCCTTCAAATTCATTTTCCTCTTAGGGATTGTAAGCCTATTTGGGGACATCACCTATGAAGGGGCAAGGAGTATTACTGGCCCATTTCTTTCCACCCTTGGTGCAAGTGGTGCAGTAGTAGGCCTTATAGCGGGTTTTGGTGAATTCATTGGCTATGGACTAAGGCTAGTATCTGGCTACATCTCAGATAAGACCAAGGGATATTGGGCTATGGTCTTTATTGGATATGGCCTTATCCTCTCTATTCCCCTACTCTCACTGGTAAATTGCTGGGAGATTGCCGCCATACTCATCGTCTTAGAACGTGTAGGAAAGGCCATCAGGTCCCCTGCCAGGGACACTATCCTCTCCCATGCCACTATGCAAGTGGGAAGGGGGTTTGGGTTTGGCATCCATGAGGCATTAGACCAGGTAGGTGCCATCATTGGCCCACTCATATTTTCCCTTGTATTTTACCTAAAATGGGGATATAGGGAGGGCCTTTCCATTTTATTGTTACCAGCCATCCTAACCCTATTAGTCCTTACAGTAGCCAGGAGGAGGTATCCTTTGCCCCAAGGGTTTGAAAGGCCTATAAAGGCAGATAAAGGGAGGCTTTCTCCTGTCTTTTGGCTCTATACAATCTTTACACTTTTGAGTGTAACAGGTTATGCAAATTTTCAATTGATCTCTTATCATTTCAAGATAAAATCTGTAATTTCAAATACCCAAATCCCAATTTTCTATGCAATAGCCATGGCCATAGATGCCATAGTGGCCCTTATCATTGGCAAGATATATGATAAAATTGGACTGATGTCCTTAATAAGCATCCCCCTATTTACTGCCTTAATACCCATTTTCTCATTTTCTTGTAATTATAGCCTTGCCTTAACAGGCATTATCATCTGGGGTACAGTCATGGGGATGCAAGAGACTATCATGCGTGCTGCAATTGCCGATTTAACACCAACCTCAAGGAGGGGCCTGGCCTATGGCATCTTCAACACAATATATGGGGCATCCTGGTTTATTGGAGGTACATTAATGGGGATATTGTATGATTTCTCCATTAGATATGTAATTATATTTGCCACTATAATGGAGTTGGCCTCTGTGCCTGTATTAATAAGGGCAGTAAGAAGTCAGTCAATTTAACATGAAAAATATTATAGAGGTTGCCCTCCCCTTATCTAGTTTTGACACATATCTCTATACCATTCCAAGGGGTATTTCACTTGAGATTGGGCACCGTGTACTAGTCCCATTTAGAAAGAGGAAATTGGCTGGTTATGTAGTTGGCTTTAAAGAAAAGGCACCAGATGGGGTGGTATTAAAGGATATTGAGGCCATTCTCGATGAAGTGCCACTTTTTTCTAGTGAGATTTTGGAACTTTGCAAGTGGGCCTCCTCATACTATTACTACCCCTTGGGAAGGCTTATTAAGCACATACTCCCCCCTGGTCACAGAAAGGTCCCTACTGAAGACAGGCCAAGGATGGAGCAGTGGGTAATTCTTAAGAAATTTCCAAAAGATTTTAAAAGGATAGGCAAAAAGGGGGAGGCCATACTAAAAAGGCTAAATGATTACAAAGAGCTCCCCCTAAGCCAATTAAGGGACATCTCACCTCACCCAAGCTTAATTGTAAAAAGATTGGAGAAAAAAGGATTTTTAGCCATAGAGAGGAGGCGGGTATGGAGGGATATATGGGGGAAGGTCATCTATTTTTCAGGAGGGCTACCCCATTTAGACAGATATCAATCAGCCATAGTAGCCACACTTGTACAAGGCCTTTATGCAAGGTGTTTTCGTGCCTTTCTCATTCAGGGGGCAGAAGGTAAGGCCAAGGTAGATATCTATTTACACATTTTAAACGAGGCACTAAAGATCGGTCTTACTGGCCTAGTATTAGTGCCCGAGATTACCCTGATTACCGAGCTAGAGGGAACTTTTAGGAAGCACTTTGGTAATAAGGTGGCCATCTTCCACAGTGGGCTCTCTCAGGGTGCAATCTTTGATGCCTGGGAGCGGATTAGGCAAGGTAAGGCAAGGATTGTTTTGGGGACCCGTTCAGCCATATTTTCCCCTATAAAAGATTTGGGTATAATCATTATAGATGAGGAGCAAGACGACTCCTACAAACAGGAGAGTGGGATAAGATACCATGCAAGGGATCTGGCATTTGTACGTGCCCAAAGGGCCCATTGTCTATTAGTCCTAAGTTCAACTGCCCCATCTGTAACCTCATTTTATTCTGCCCTCTCTGGAAAGTATTATTATCTTCCCTTAAAGACAGATAAGGCCCACTTGCCTAAGTTACACATCTTAGATATGAGGAAAGAGGCCTTGATAAGGCCATATCTTTCTAGATTTTTGTTAAAAAGGATCAAATTTTACCTCAAAAAAGGGGAACAGATATTGCTATTTTTAAACCGTCGTGGTTTTGCCAGCTTTGTCTTTTGCCCTGATTGTGGTTATGCATTTAAATGCCCAAATTGTGCTATAGGCCTTACGTATCACCTAAGAGAAAAAAGGCTTATTTGTCACTATTGTGGTTATTCTGTACCTGCCCCTGCCATTTGCCCAAACTGTAGAGGGTTTAATGTAAGACACTTGGGCCTGGGTACAGAGGGGCTAGAGGAGGAACTAAAGTCAATTTTTCCAAAGGCACACATTAAGAGATTAGATAGCGATGTGGCCAAAAAGAGGAAAGAACGCCTTAAGATCTTAAAGGAATTCTATGAGGGAAAGATAGACATCCTTGTGGGCACCCAAATGATTGCTGGCTACCACTTCCAAAGGATTGGTCTAGTGGGCATCATCTTGGCAGATATTTCTATAAACATCCCTGATTTTTTAGCAGCAGAACGTACTTATCAAATCATAAATCAAATTGCAGGCTACAGTGGAAGTGAGTTAATCATTCAGACCTATAACCCAAATCATTATGCACTTACCTTCTTTAAAAAGGGGAGCATGGACTTTTATTTTAAAGAGGGCACCTTGCGAAAGAAATTGCTTTACCCACCATTTAATCGTTTGATAAATCTGCGCTTTGAGGGAAATAGACAGGAGCTCGTAAAGGAGTGTGCACATAAGGTGGCAACTGTGGCATTTGAGCTTAAAAAACAAAGTGAATATCAAGATATTCATGTATTGGGGCCTGCTGAGGCCCCGATATTTAAAATAAAGGGAAGATATAGATGGCAAGTATTATTAAAGGGAGAGAGGGTAAAGGTTCTTCACAAATTTTTTGGGGATTTGGTAGATAGGGTAAAGTGTCCAGCTAGGGTGAAATTTGTAATAGATGTAGACCCAATAAACATAGTATAGGCACGCAAGACTTGACAAAAGGTGTTTTTAGATGATAAAAATATATAAGTCGGGACGTGGCGCAGCCTGGTAGCGCACCTGCATGGGGCGCAGGTGGTCGCAGGTTCAAATCCTGTCGTCCCGACTTCATATTATCTTCCCTTTTTAACCTTCTCAATCTCGCCTTCTAATACCCTACACATTTACTAAGATTATTGACTATGAGGTATAGGTTAGGTAGTCTTGAGTAAATAAAAAAATAGAATGGAGTTTTTAAATGAGGAAAAAATTAATAATTATTCTCCTTTGTATTTTCTTAAAACCCCCTTTTGTCTTTGCAAAGAATTTCCCCTTTGTAAGAATCTCTATCTCTTTTAATCTCCCCAATCACTCAATAGATGGCAAGGTAGACTATGTTTTACCAAAGGGAGAGAGATTCTATATAGAGAAGGGGAATCTCACCTTAGACTATATCAAACTTGGTGATAGACATATAGAACCAGTCATTAAAGATAGAGTCTTTAGTATTGTAGCAGATAAGGAAAATAGGCTCAGCATAGGCTTTAAGGGAACATTTCCTAAGGGTGAGAATGTTATAGACAGAATTGGTATATGTTTAGTCAAAGACTGGTTTCCGGCAATAAGGGGTCTTGCCTATTATGAGATATTGGCCACTGTCCCGGTTGATTTTTTTGCAATAGCCCCTGCAGATAAGATAGAGATAAAGACGATTAAGGGTTTAAAAATCTACAGATTTATCTTTCCTTATCTTAGTGAACCACCAGCATTTGTTGCCGCCCGCTATTTTGTTGAAGCAAAGAGGCTTAATGATATAGATATCTCAATTTACCTTCTTTCAAGGGATAAATCTCTAGCCAGGCTATATCTTAATAGGGCAAGGGAATTTTTAGAAGAATATAGCCAGATGATTGGCCCTTATCCATTTAAGAGATTTTCCATTGTTGAAAATTTCCTTGAGACAGGTTATGCCTTCCCTACCTTTACCTTGTTGGGAAAGAAGGTAATAAGGCTTCCATTTATCCCCAATACATCCCTTCCCCACGAGATACTCCATAATTGGTTTGGCAATTGTGTCTATTTTGACCCATTGGCAGGCAATTGGTGTGAGGGCCTTGTAACCTACCTGGCCGACCACCTTCAAGCAGAAAAGAGGGGGGAGGGGGCAATATATAGGCATAGGATCATGATAGACTATCAAAGCTATGTCAAACCCAAAAATGAATTCCCTTTAAAGGAATTTAAATCTCGTTTTGACAAGGCCTCTCAGGCAATAGGATATGGAAAGGGGGCCATGGTCTTTCATATGCTTAGGAGAATCTTAAAAGATGAGTATTTCTTTTTGGGACTGAAGAAATTTTATAAAACCTACAAATTTAAATATGCCTCCTGGAGGGATATCCAGAGGATATTTGAAGATGTCTCTAAAAGAGACCTCTCTTATTTTTTTGATCAGTGGATAAAAAGGCCTGGCATACCTTGCCTTAAGGTCAAAAAAGAGATGCTTTTAAAGAAAGATGGGAATTATTACCTGAAGATAAATATATCCCAGGACAAACCATTTTATAAAATGGAGCTACCCATAAAGATCATCGGGCCAAATCTAAATATTAATAAAAAAATTATT